>NZ_JBFRGW010000016.1:0-88866 GCF_052115545.1 Microvirga sp. 2MCAF35 | reverse complement strand
CCCGCGGCACGCCATGAGCCAATGGGAAATACGGTGAGATCCGCGCCATCTGGCGCTCGCTCAGAAGAAACAGATCACCCATCAGCACCTCCATCGCAGAGGCACTGAATCACTCCTCAGACCAAATTAATAGGTCCTGAGCCTAGGCGGCAGCGGAACGCTTGTCGACATCGATGCCAAGGCCCGCGAGCGCGCCGGTTTTATAGAGGGCACGCACGATCAGGTTTGCAAGCCAGCCGCCGAGCAGCGCGCCACTCAGACTGCGCAGCACGAACATGGCGATGAGCAGCGTGGGCTGAAGCGCGCCGTAATCGAACCGGATCCAGGTGTAGACATAGGAGAAAATCGCAGCACCGACGCCCGCCGCCATCAGCACCGGAAGCGAGTAATTGCGCCAGCGCGTGGCGGCGAAGACCGCTTCCGCGCCAGCACCCTGGACGATGCCGCTGACCACGAGCAGCAAACCGGCGGGGCTTCCCAGCAGCACCTGCACGGCCGCCGCCAGAACCTCAGCCGCAAGCGCCGCGCCCGGCTTGCGGATGATGGCGGCCGCCACCATCGAGGCGACGAACCAGAAGCCCATCACCACATCCATCGTCAAGGGACCGAAGACCGCCTGTGCGATCAGCCAAACCTGCACCCATCCGAGATAGAGCACGGCGAACACCGCGCCGATCACGGTGACGATGAGTGTCTCCCTCAGCGTCCAGCCACGCGTCACGGACATGACGACCTCCTTGTTGTACGACGGAAATCAAGCCTTGCTCGGACTGTTCGCCGAGACCTTGAGATCGAGCGCCACATGGCTCTGCGGGGCACCGAAGCGCAGGAAGGCTTCGCTCAACGTGGCGAAGACCGGGCCCGCATCGCCGCGCAGCTTGGTGCAGAAATTCTTCGACCGGTCGAAGACGCCGGATCGTTTGAGGAATTCGATGCAGCCGTAGATCTCGTCCATGTGGTGTCCGCTTCCGAGCGGATAGAGCGAGAACTGCGCGGCCACGACCTGCCCCGTGAGCGGCGCCGCCTCCACATGTCGGACGGCAGCGGCAATGCGTTCTTCGAGGGGCCGGTCGTGGTGCGAACCGGCAATCGGCGTGCAGATCGGATCGTCGGGTTCGCCCGGGCAACCGCGCGAAACGGTTGCGGCCAGCACGCAGTGAACGCCGCGCCGCGAGGCGGCAAGAAAAAGATCGCACATGGCCGGAAAGATCTGCTCCGGCTGGCCGACGATCAAGGTCGAGATGTCGTCGCTCTCGATCCGGAAGTTGGCACGGTAGGGATCAAGCGCCCCGATGGCGCCGAGGATGACATCGACGAAGTCGTCGGTCATCGGATAGAGGGAAATCTGTGCGCCGGAAAACATCGTCACCTCGCTCCGCTGGCATTACCCAGATCAGCTTGAGGGTCCAACGGCTTCGCGCCGTCATCTCAGCCCCGGCGATACGGAGCACCCCTGTCGGATGTGATTTGCTTAGCACCTTTCATCGCGGCGTGGCAAGCGGATCGCGCATGATGCGGATCACGGGAACTACCGCACCGCGACTTGATCCTTGATCCTCTCGAAGGTGTCGCGCCGCACCACGCGCTTGTTCACCAGATCGTCCACCGACTTGTAAGGACGTCCCCTGACGATGGCGCGGCCGAGCGAGCCGGCGCCTTTCAGTTTGTTCAACTCCTCGACCGAACTCTTGTTGAGATCGACGAGGTCCGAAGCAGGCCCGCCCGCCGGGACATACTGGCTCGCGAGGCTCGCCTGCTGGGTCACGGTACCCGTCATGTTCATGTCCGTGCGAGCTGCGGGCTGGGGCTTGGAGGGCTCCTTCCTGGACGATTGCCCGATGACGGCCTCGAACTGCTTCAGCACGGCAACGGATTGATCACGCGATCGTCCTATGGCGACCACGTCAATGGCGGGTTCGGCCATGGATTGATCCCATTCATCCTCGTCCGTCGGCGGAGCCGCAGCCAGCGGCTTCCTGGGCAGCGCAATCGGCGCGGCCGGATCCGCGTCGGCAACCTGGACCGGAGGAGTTCGATCGGACGGGGCCGGGGCTCTCGGCTCCACGGTGATGGTCTGCGGCGGAGCGGCAGCCACCATGCCCTCCGTGGCGGGACCGTTGTCCTGGAACCGCCAAAGGGCGAGCCACCCGGCATTCATGAGGCCGACGACCAGCAGAACGCGCAGGGCCAGACGGGCCGCGTTGTCGTTCGGTTCGCTGGGCGCTCGCGTTCGAGACAAATCGCCAACGTGCATGGGATCCTCGTACATCACATCGATGACGGAACCGTGGGAAGGCTAGAGCTAGACGGCGGATGTGGCGGAGGCGTGGCAAGCAAAGCCCATAATGCGGCTTCAACGGCAATTTTGAAGAGGTGTGGATTCTCCGCACGCATCCCGACGGGCGCGCAACATCATCACCTGCCAGGGAATCGCGGCGTCAGACCGGACGCACCTGCGCAGGCGCACCGATGGTGCATTCGAGCGTCGCGCGATCCCATTTGCCCGCATCGGCGGCGGCATCGTAGGTGGTGACGAGGAAATCGAGCAGCAGCCTGTCGGGGTCTTCCGCCTGACGCACCGTGTCGTAGGGCAGGATGAACTCGCCGAGCGTGGTGTCGAAGGATGCGCCCGGCGTGACCGTAGCATCGCGAAAGCCCGGCGGTTCCGGGTAGGCATAGGAATAGAAGGCCGGCTGCGGAAAGGCATCGCTGCCAGGCCAGAAGCCCGCGCTCGAAACCTCGTGCGAATAGGCCTCGCGGGTCACGTCGTCAGGCAGTCCGGGCACGCCGCCGGGATGCGGCGGCGCGGTCCGCCCGGAAAAACGCGTCACGGCGAGATCGAAGCTGCCCCAGAAGAAGTGTACCGGAGAGGATTTTCCGAGAAACCCACTGCGGAACAGCTTGAACACCCGGTCCACCTGCAAGAGCACTCGCCAGAAACGCTGGGCCGCGTCGCGGTCGTAGGACGCATGAACCCGATCCTGGGAGAAGGGAATGGGATCCGCCACCTCGTTCGGCATCTCGTTGATGGCAACCGTGATGCCGATATCGCTCAGGATGGTGAGGAGCCGCGAATGGAAATCCGCAACGCTCTGCGGTTGCAGCGGCAGCTCCCGCTCCTCCCCGCTGCTCGTGCGCACGCGCAGGAGATGAGAAAGGAAGTCGAACTCGATTTCCAGGATCTCGTTGCCGATGGGAATGGGTGAGGTGCCGAGGCCACGCGCCGTCACATAGAGCGGAACCTGCCAGCCGTGATTGAGCCAAGGCGTGAGGGCAAGCCGGATCTTGCCGACGATCTGGGTCCAGAGCTGAAGGGTCGCCGCCGTGTCGCGCCAAGCGGGATACGGCAGATCGGGCCAGGACGCGTCGCGCATCGAATGCCTCCGGTGACGAACGGATCTCAAGCCGAGTAGATCATCGTTCAGCCAGGGCAGCAAGGCTGGGCAAAACGGGAGAGCGGCGAAAGTCGCTTCGATGCGATATAGCGTTGAAGCGGATGTCGTTCCGATGGAATGACGTCCGCTTCAGGAGGATCGAGGTGGGATCACGCGGCCGGGCGCATCCCTGCTGCGATCTCGGTCGGAATCTCGATATCGACTTCCAGGGTCGACACGGAGGCGCCGCGGTCCATCTTGATCTGCACGTTGTCCTGCGGCACCGCCATATGCTTGGCGATCACGGCCATGATCTCCTCGCGCAGGATCGCCACGAGGTCGGATTCCCCGCCCCCGACAATGGTTCGCTCATGCGCGAGAAGGACCTGAAGCCGCTCGCGGGCGACGGGCGCGGACGTGTTGCGCTTGAAGAAACTGAACAGGCTCATGCGGCCCTCCGTGAGAAGAGTTTGCTGAAGAGACCGCGCTGCTTCTGCACCTCGACGATGGTTTCGCCCTGGAGCTTGCGCACTGCATCGAGATAGGCGCGGGCCGGCGCGGAGTTCGGGCTGCCGAGCGTCACCGGCGCACCGAGATTGGACGAGCGCAGCACTTCCGTGCTCTCGGGGATGATGCCGAGAAGCGGGATCGAGAGGATCTCCAGCACGTCCTCGACCTTGAGGATCTCGCCGCGCTGGGCGCGGGCATTGTCGTAGCGCGTGAGCAGAAGATGCTTTTCCACCTGCTCGCCCTTCTCCGCCTTCTCGGTCTTGGAATCGAGCAGGCCGATGATGCGGTCGGAATCGCGGATGGAGGAAACTTCCGGGTTCGTCACGACGACGGCCACATCCGCGTGGCGCATGGCGAGCGTCGCGCCGCGCTCGATGCCGGCCGGGCTGTCGCAGATGATCCAGTCGAACTTCTCGCGCAGCCCGTTGATGACGCGCTCGACGCCCTCTTCGCTGAGATTGTCCTTGTCGCGGGTCTGGGACGCGGGCAGCAGGGAGAGGGTCTCGATGCGCTTGTCGCGGATGAGCGCCTGCTCGAGCTTGGCATCGCCCTTGATCACGTTGATGAGATCGAACACCACGCGGCGCTCGGCCCCCATGATCAGGTCGAGATTGCGCAGGCCCACGTCGAAATCGACCACGGCCACCTTCTTGCCGCTCTGTGCCAGCGCCGCGCCAAGCGCGGCCGTGGAAGTCGTTTTTCCGACACCGCCCTTGCCCGATGTCACGACCAGTACTTTCGCCATCCTTGGTTCTCCTCGCCCTACAAAACTGCTCCTGCGACGGCACCACCATCAGGTTCCCCGGAGGACCGCAGAACATGGTCGGAGAGCGGAGGCGGATCAGGCTGTCGCGTGTTTATTACGCTACGTAATGCATCTTATTCGACGCCAGTTATGGTTACCGGGCAGTTAACATTTCCGGTTTCAACCAAGTTTTTTGTTGAAATAACAACAGTTTCAGCCCGTCATGGGCGTTCAAAGGAATACTGTCCTCCTGCCGGAATCAAAGCGGCTTCCCAGAGACACTACCTTTTCCCATCCCATTGACGTTCAGCCGGGAATCCCTAGCCTTTGACCGATGTCACTGGAGGTCTTCCGATGCGGCGTGGATGGCGGATCCTTCTCCTGTCGGTATTGTCGCTCGTTGCGGCACATGCCTCGGCGCGTGCTCAGCAGCCCATGACGGTCCGGGTCGGACATTTCCCGAACATCACCCATGCTCAGGCCCTGGTCGCCCGCGCCTTCGAGCGGCAGGGACGCAACTGGTTCGCGGAGCGGCTCGGACCCGGCGTGAAGATCGAGTGGTACGCCTACAATGCCGGTCCCAGCGCCATGGAGGCGATCTTCGCCAAGTCGCTCGACCTGACCTATGTCGGCCCCAATCCGGCGCTCAATGCCTATGCCCGTTCCCGCGGCGCCGAGGTTCGTGTCATCGCAGGCGCGGTCAACGGCGGCTCGGCCCTCGTCGTGCAGGGGGATTCGACTCTGACCAAGCCTGCCGACTTCAAGGGCAAGCGCATCGCCACGCCGCAATTCGGCAACACGCAGGACGTGGCGGCGCGGGCGTGGCTCGTCGCCGGTGGATTGCGCATCACGCAGACCGGCGGCGACGCACAGGTGGTTCCCACCAGCAATCCCGATCAGCTCTCCCTCTTCAAGGGCAAGCAGCTCGATGCGGTATGGACGGTGGAGCCCTGGGTGTCACGGCTCGAATCCGAGGCGGGTGGCAAGATCCTGGTGGAGGAAAAGGACGCGATCACCACGATCCTCGTGTCCAGCGCCGATTTCCTCGCGAAGAATCGCGACCTCGCCCGACGCTTCGTCGACGCCCATCGCGAACTCACCGACTGGATCCGGAAGAACCCGGACGAGGCCCAGCGCATGGCCCGCGACGAGCTGCAGGCGTCCTTCCGGCTCGACATGTCGCCGGAACTCGTCGCCAAGGCCTGGAGCCGCATGGTGATCACGCCGGATACGTCGCGCGAAGCGTTTCAATCCTTCGTGACCAGCGCCCAGCAGGTCGGCTTCCTGCGCGATACGCCCGATTTGTCCCGCCTGATCGAGGCGCCTTGATGGAGGCGCCCGACACGAATGCCATGACCGGACGACCGGCGAAACTGATCATCGACGGGGTTTCCAAGCGCTTCATCGCATCAAGGGCGGCTGTCCAAGCTCTCGACAACGTATCCATGACGATCGCCGACGGCGAATTCGTCTGCCTCATCGGGCCGAGCGGTTGCGGCAAGTCCACGCTTCTCGACATCATCGCAGGCCTGACCAGACCGGATGCGGGACGTGTTCTCGCCGACGGCAAGACCGTGCATGGCCCCGGGCGCCAGCGTCTCGTCATGTTCCAGGAATCCGCGCTGTTTCCTTGGCTCGACGCGTTCGGAAACGTGATGTTCGGGCTCAAGCTGCGCCCCGATCTCACGAATGCGCAGCGCAAGGAGATCGCCCATCATTTCCTGAAGCTCGTCGGCCTCAGCAAGTTCGAGCATGCGCAGGTTCATGAACTCTCGGGCGGCATGAAGCAGCGCGTCGCGCTGGCGCGCGCACTGGCTCCGGATCCTCATGTGCTGCTGATGGACGAGCCCTTCGGGGCGCTCGACGCCATGACCCGCGACCAGCTCTACGACGACATCCAGCAGATCTGGATGGAAAGCCGCAAGACCATCGTGTTCGTCACGCACAATGTCCGCGAGGCCGTGTGCCTGGGTGACCGCGTCGTCCTCATGTCGCCCTCGCCGGGGCGCATCCAGCAGGTTTTCGACATTCCCCTGCCGCGCCCGCGCGACATCAACAGTCCGGAGCTCGCCGGCTATGCATCGAAGATCGCGGCAGCCCTCAAGGGCACCCTGACGGAGGCATTCTCGGAATGAAGCGTCTCGCCTCCGCTATCCTGTTCTTCGCACTCCTCATTGGCCTGTGGGAGCTTGCCGTGCGCAGCGGGCGCTGGTCCGTGGTGCTGCTCCCCTCTCCCATCTTCGTCGGCGAATACATCTGGGGCGCAATGCTCGACGGCACGCTCGAGGAATCGACCTGGGTGACGCTCAAGCGACTTCTTGTCGGCTACGCGGCCGGCGTCCTCATCGGCCTGCCGCTCGGCCTCTTGACCAGCACGTCGCAACTCTTCGAGGACACGCTCGGATCATTGGCTCTCGGCTTCCAGACCCTGCCGAGCGTGTGCTGGGTCCCACTGGCGCTGGTCTGGTTCGGACAGACGGAAGGCGCGATGCTGTTCGTGGTGATCATGGGCACCGTCTGGTCCGTCATCATCGCGACGGATCACGGCGCGCGCAACATCCCGCCCATCTATGCGCGCGCGGCGCGCACCATGGGATCGGAGGGCTTCCACAAATGGACCCGGGTGATCCTGCCCGCCTCGCTTCCCTTCCTCGTCAGCGGCATGAAGCAGGGCTGGGCCTTCGCCTGGCGCTCGCTGATGGCCGCCGAGATCTATGTGACGATCCTCACCGGCTTCGGCCTCGGCCATCTTTTGCACTATGGGCGCGAATTGAACGCCATGGATCAGGTCATCGGCATCATGATCGTCATCGTGGCGATCGGACTGCTCGTCGACCGGCTGCTGTTCTCGCCCTGGGAGCGGTTCCTGCATAGGCGCTGGGGCACGAATGTGAAGGAAGCATAGCTGGGCTGCATTGCTCTCCCTTGGCGTCGCGTCCCTTTGAAACATTTCCTTCTCCCTGCCGTTGGAAGCCGAACGTCCGGAGGAGTGAGACATGCCTGATGTGAGACGCAGCCCCGTTCTCGTCATCGCTGCCATTCTCTCGCTTCTGATCGGATTGGCTCTCGCCGTCGGCGGCGTGTGGCTGATCACGCTCGGCGGCTCCTGGTTCTACATGATCGCGGCCATCGGCTTCCTGCTCACGGGCGTCCTTCTGCTCGCGCAAAAGCCCGCCGCCTTGTGGGTCTACGCGTTCGTCACCGCCGGCACCCTCGGGTGGGCCTTATGGGAAGTGGGCCTTCACTGGTGGCCTCTCGCGGCGCGCGGCGATGTGGTGTTTCTCCTCGGACTGCTGCTGCTCACGCCCTGGGTGACGCGCAGCCTCGCCGATCGCCCCGCAGCTCCGACAACGGACCATGATGCGACGGCACGCCGCGTCTCCGCCTTCCGGGGTGCAGGATTGCCGCTGACCGGCGTGCTCGCCGTTGCGCTTGTGGTCGCGGTGGCCTCGTGGTTCAACGATCCCACGCGCATTGAAGGCACGGCACCCGGGCCGCGAGCGGATGTGCCCGACGACGCTCTCGGCGTTCCGCCCGGCGAATGGCATGCCTATGGACGCACGGCCTATGGGCAGCGCTACTCGCCGCTCAATCAGATCACGCCGGCGAACGTGGCCAATCTTCAGGAGGCGTGGACCTATCGCACCGGCGACGTGCGGGGACGGCCCGGCGATCCGGAAGAGACCACGTTCCAGGTGACGCCGCTCAAATTCGGCAATCGGCTCTATCTCTGCACGCCGCATCAATCCATCATCGCCCTCGACGACGCGACCGGAAAGGAAGTCTGGCGCTACGATCCGAAGATCCGGGGCAAGCTCGCCCTTCAGCATCTGACCTGCCGTGGTCTCTCCTATTATCGCGGCAACGGTGCGGCCGCGTCGGCGGCACCTCCGGACCCTGCGCCTGCGGCGAATGCCTCGGCCGTTCCCGACCTGCCGGTGGCGGCGAACGAACGGCAGGCGGCCGACAACTGCCCGACGAAGCTCTTCATGCCCACCGCCGACGGGCGCCTGATCGCCCTCAACCCGGAAAACGGCGACATTTGCACCGCCTTCGGCGGCGGCACGGGCCAGATCAACCTCTGGGCCAACATGCCCAACGTGAACCCGGGCGCCTATTACTCCACATCGCCGCCGGCCATCGTCCGCAACCTCATCATCGTCGGCGGCACGGTGCTCGACAACGTGTCCACGAGCGAGCAATCCGGCGTCATCCGCGCCTTCGACGTGAATACCGGCGCCCTGGTGTGGAACTGGGATTCGGGCAGGCCGGACGTAACCACGCCGCTGGCACCGGGCGAAACATACGTGCCGAACTCGCCCAATTCCTGGTCGATCTCCAGCGTCGACGAAGCCCTGGGGATGGTCTACGTGCCCCTTGGCAATCAGCCCCCGGACCAATGGGGCGGCAACCGCAGCGCCAATGTGGACCGTTTCTCGTCCTCGGTCGTGGCCCTCGATATCACGACCGGCCAGGTGCGTTGGGTCTTCCAGACCGTGCATCACGACCTGTGGGATTACGACGTTCCCTCGCAGCCGAGCCTGATCGACCTGACCATCGGCGGCCAGACGGTGCCGGCACTTGTACAGCCGACCAAGCAGGGCGAACTCTACGTGCTCGACCGGCGCACGGGCCAGCCTGTCCTGCCGGTGACGGAAAAACCCGCCCCGCAGGGCGCCGCCCCCGGCGACCGCACCTCCCCGACGCAGCCCGTCTCCGCCCTCTCCTACGACCCGCCGCCGCTCGCCGAGCGCGACATGTGGGGCGCGACGATGTTCGATCAGCTCGCCTGCCGCATCGCGTTCAAGAAGCTGCGCTACGAAGGCCGCTACACGCCGCCTTCGCTTCAGGGCAGCCTGATCTATCCGGGCAATTTCGGCGTGTTCAACTGGGGCAGCATCGCGGTCGATCCGGAGCGGCAGATCGCCTTCACCACGCCGACCTACTTGGCCTTCGTGTCGCAGCTCGTGCCGCGCCAGAACGACAAGACGCTCTATGTGCAGGGAGAGAACCGGCCCGAGGGCAGCCTGCCGGCGCTGAACGAGAATTTCGGCGCGCCGTTTGCCGTGAAGCTCTCGGCCTTCACGTCGGTGCTCGGCATCCCCTGCCAGGCGCCGCCCTGGGGCTATGTGGCGGCGGCCGATCTCACCACCGGCAAGATCCTCTGGAAGCACAAGAACGGCACGGTGCGCGATGCGTCTCCGATCCCGCTCCCCTTCCCCATGGGCGTTCCCAATCTCGGCGGGCCGATGATGACGGCGAGCGGCGTCGCGTTCCTGTCCGGTACCATCGACTACTTCGTACGCGCCTATGACGTGTCCAACGGCAATCAGCTCTGGGAATCCCGGCTCCCGGCCGGCGGACAGGCGACGCCCATGACCTATACGGGATCCGACGGACGGCAATACCTGCTCGTGGTGGCGGGCGGCCACGGCTCGCTCGGCACCAAGGCGGGCGATTACGTGATCGCCTATGCCCTGCCGAAAACCTGACTGGGGACATGCGCGCTCCTCATGAAACAATCATTGGACCCGAAAGTGCATGTCTACTTTCGGGTCCAATGCTTTAGGCGATAAGGCAGGATGCCGTTACTGCCCGTCGCGCTTCAACGAGCCCGACTCCGTACCACCGGTCTGGGCGCCGCCGGTGCCGACGGCGCCCGTGGAGGCGGCTGGGCCACCTGCGGGAAGCGTTCCGCCCGGCTGCAGCGGCGTCGAAAGGCCTGAGGGCGCGCGCGGCGGCTGAGCGGAGGAGAACCAATTATCGTCCGAGGGACTTCCGCCCGCGGCAGGAGCTGCGCCGCCCCCTGCCCCGTGAAGCAGCGCCTCGTCGCCCGCGGCCGATCCCGCCGGGCGGCCCGACGATACGCCCGGGCCGGTGCCTCCGCCCGCCGCCCGATAGGTCCGCGCGCCGGAGGATGCCTGCCCCATGCCGCCGCGCCGGGATCCTTCCAGGCTACGGTCGATCACGCCGCGATCGAGCGGAAATGGGGGCTGGGGGCGCCGGGGGGCCGCATGCAGCGGTCTGTTCTGCCGCGAGCCGGCACTGCCGGACCGGGTCATGTTCCACAGCAGCGCGCCGGCTCCGATGGCGGCAAGTCCCGCCAGCACACCGAACACCGTTCCGGTCGGGAGCCCGTAGCGGCTCGGCATCATGGCTTGCGGCATGTGCCAGCGCTCGGCCTCGTAGGACGCGATGCGCTCACGCTCGTACTGCCGCCACAGGTGCTTGAGCTCGTCCGGCGAGAAGGCTCCGCGGGCGACGATCATGACGCCGTTTTCCTCGAGCGTGAAAGCGTGCCGGATCGATGCGGTGAGTTCCTTGAAGTCGGCGGCCCAATCGGCGCTGTTCTTGTCGGGACGTGCGGCGAGCCGGTCGAGTTCGCGCAGGATCTCCTCCTGCTTGCTCTCGAGATCGGACAGATAGGCGGCCGTGCGCTCATGGGAGGACAGGGCCGGATAGAGCACGTTCTGCTGCGCTGCGAAGTGTCGCTCCAGTTCATCACGAAGGTCGGCGAAGAGTTCGGCGCGGCTGTTCGGCCCGCTGCCCGTGGCGCGCAGCACCTCGCGGCAGAGTTCCTCGATATTCGCGTGATCCGCCACTACCATCTGCCACAATTCCATGAGAGGCCTCCTGTCATGCGGTAATATCCATGAACGGCCGGAACGGATGGGCTGTTCCGCCTGGCGACGGTCTTCGGCCTGACTTAACCCCGAAAACCTCCCGGCTCTCGAAAAAGCCCCAAAGGTGACAAGGATTATGCAAGGTTGATATGAAAGGAAGCGAAGCCGTGCCTTGAATGCTTCGCCCAAAACGTGAGTGACCGATGAGCGTGCCGACCCCGCAGAATTCCGAACCCGCCTCTCCCGCCACGGTGAGCCTGCCGACTTACGAGGATGTCGCAGCGGCCGCGCGGCGCATCGACGGGGTGGCCCATCGAACGCCGGTTCTCACGTCCCGCACGGCCGATGAGCGCACAGGCGGCAAGCTGTTCTTCAAGGCGGAGAATTTCCAGCGTGGCGGCGCCTTCAAGTTTCGCGGCGCCTACAATGCCATCGCGCGCCTGTCCCCCGAGGCGAAGAAGCGCGGTGTCGTGGCGTTTTCCTCCGGCAACCATGCCCAGGCCATTGCTTATGCCGGGCAGCTGCAGGAAGTACCGACCGTCATCATCATGCCGCAGGATGCGCCGGCCATGAAGGTCGCGGCCACCAAGGGCTACGGCGGCGAGGTCGTGCTCTACGACCGCTACAAGGAAGATCGCGAAGCCATCGGCCGCAAGCTTTCGCAGGAGCGCGGCCTGACCCTCATTCCGCCCTACGATCATGAGGGCGTGATCGCCGGCCAGGGCACGGCGACGAAGGAGCTGATCGAGGAGGTTGGCCCGCTCGACATGCTTCTCGTCTGCGTCGGCGGCGGCGGATTGCTGGCGGGCTCGGCGCTCGCCTCCAAGGCGCTCTCGCCCGATTGCCGGATCTACGGCGTCGAGCCGGAAGCCGGCAACGATGCGCAGCAATCCTTCCGCACGGGCTCCATCGTTCGGATCCCGGTGCCGGCCACCATCGCCGACGGCGCGCAGACGACCTATGTCGGCAACAAGACGTTTCCCATCATGCGCGCCCTCGCCGAGGACATTCTCACCGTGTCGGACACGCAGCTCGTGGACACCATGCGCTTCTTCGTCGAGCGCATGAAGATCGTGGTCGAGCCCACCGGCTGTCTTGCGGCCGCGGCCGCCCTCCACGGCATCGTGCCCTGCAAGGACAAGCGCGTCGGCATCATCATCAGCGGCGGCAACGTGGACCCGCGCGCGCTGGCGGGCTTCCTGGCGGGGTAGAGTTCACTACGCTTATTCATTGTCATTCCCGGCCGGAGTGCAGCGGAGGGGAAGGGGATCCACGATCAGGCGAAACGCCATGGATCCCCTTCCCTCGCTTCGCTCGCCGGGGATGACATTCTCACATGTCACGGCCCCACACGCACCACGACCGCAATGCCGTCGTGATCGCCGGTCGTGAGCTTCGGGTCGCCGATCAGCGCGTTGCCGAGATCGACGAAGCGGCTCACCTTGAAATCGGTGCTGCGGTCGAGGCGCTGCGTGAAATCGTCCCGCGCCCGGTTGAAAGAGCCGAAGCGATGGCCCGGATCGCGGAACGGGTCGACCTCCTCGCGGCTGAAGGCCGCGATGAAGAGATAGCCCTGCTCGAATGCATGCGGGCCGAAGACGCGGCCGTGGTTGTTGTTGACCTCGAAGACATCGTTGGAGAACGCATCGTCCCTGCCCTGCGGCAGCTGCGCGTAGAGCCGCCCGGCGATGGAGCCCTGATAGCCTGTCGAATGGCCGAAGCGGATCGGATAACCGGCGCGGGCGGCGGCGGCCAGAAGCCGTTCCTTGGCGTCATCGACACTCGAAGCGCCCTGATCGACGATGATGACGTTGATCGGCTCGCGCAGATTCTTGCCCTCATAGATTTCGCCGAGCCAGTCGGACGGCACGCCCTGCGCGGTCAGCATCCATTTCCCGACTGCCGGCAGGCCTTCAGGGGTCGCGACATCGACGTCGGGCCGCTCCTGTGGCCGTGCCTCGAACGGGCTTGCACCCGTCAGGACGGCGCAAGCGACAAGAATTTCGGTCAGCCTTCGTGCCATGGACCTTCTCCCGCTGCAGTGCGCATCAGGAGACCATGATCCTACGGATCATGCCACGACTTTTCAGGTGGAGGCCTTCACGGCAAGAACGGCGTAACGATGCTGCGTCGCCCGCTCGAGCCCCCTGAGCAGCGGCAGGTTCTTCGCCTGCTGACGATGGATCTGCTTGAGATCCTGATCGATGATGGTTTGCGCGAAACCCGCCTCGCGCAGCAGCCCGGCGACCTCCTGCGCCCGTGCGCCCTTGGAGAAGTAGACCCGGCTCAGGATGCGCTCATGGGTCTCGCGCATGGCATTGGGCGCATGGGCTGCTCCGGCAAGGCCCGGCACCAGCTTCTCGACGAAACGGATCATCCGTTTGACGAGGGTATCAGAGACAAAATCGCCGTCGACGATGAGAAGCCGCCCGCCCGGCTTGAGCAGCGAATGCCATTCCCGGAACGCGGCTTTCGGATCGACGAGCGTCCAGACGAGGTGGCGGGTGACGAGCACGTCGTAGCTCTCCGGCTTTTCCAGGGTGCGCTCGGCATCGCCCATGATGAAGCGAATGTCGGCATTGTTCCTGGCCGCTTTGGATCGCGCCTGGCTCAGCATCGCCTCCGACCAGTCGAGACCCGTGACGTTGAACCCGAGGCCGTGCAGCAGATGGGAAATCACGCCTGTGCCGCTGGCGAGATCGAGCGCCCGCCTCCCGTCGCCGGGTCCGAGATGCCGCAGGAAAAGATCGCGCCATGCCTGCCGTTCCGCCTCCGAGAAGATCTCGTGCCCGACCTGCTGGTCGAAGGTCGCAGCGCGCAGGGACCAATAGTCACGGATCTCGTCCCGGAGGGTGTAATTCGCGGTCATCGAGGGCTCACGGATGCAGCTGATTTCGACGCTCCTCTATGACCAAAACCGATAGACGTCAAATTATAATGACTATAAACTATAGAATAGAACGATTTTAAACTGGCTCGAATACATTTTAATTAAAGTAATTCTAAAAGATATTGCTTGCCTGCCGTCGAGCAAGGACATAGGAACCGCCTGCTTTTCCTTGAAACGAGGCGCGTCATGCAACTCTCCCAACTGGCTCTCGGTGCCGTCCTGGCGCTCGCCGGGCTTCTGCCCTCTTCCTCCCATGCCGCCGACAAGATCACGGTGACCGACATCACGGGCCGCAAGGTTGAAGTCAAAGCGCCTGTCGAGAAGGTCATTCTCGGTGAGGGGCGCCAGATGTACTTCGTGGCGACCCTCGACACGGACCAGCCCTTCAAGCGCGTGGTCGGCTGGCGCGACGATCTGCAGAAGGCGGATCTCGACGGCTACAAGGACTACCTCGCCAAGTATCCGCAGATCGACAAGATCCCGACCTTCGGCGGCTTCAAGGAAGGCACCTTCGACGTGGAGCAGGCCGTCTCGCTCAAGCCCGACGTGATCCTCCTCAACATCGAGGCGAAGACCGCGACCGACGACGCCAAGCTCATCGAGAAGCTCGCCAAGATCGACATCCCGGTGGTCTTCGTCGACTTCCGCGAGAAGCCGTTCGAGAACACGGACGCGAGCATGCGCCTCATCGGCAAGCTGTTCGGCAGGGAAGCGCGGGCGGAAGAGTTCATCACGTTCCGCAAAGCACAGATCGATCTCGTGACGGAACGCCTCGCCAAGGCCAATCCGCCGAAGCCGGTGGTGATGGTCGAGCGCGCGGCCGGTTATTCCGACGATTGCTGCATGTCCTTCGGCAACGAGAACTTCGGCAAGTTCGTGGAAGTCGCGGGCGGCCAGAACCTCGCCGCCAAGATCATCCCCGGAACGTTCGGCGTGGTGAATCCCGAGCAGATCATCGCGGCCAATCCCGATCAGGTCATCGTCACCGGCTCGAATTGGGAACTCTACGTTCCGGGCGGCGCCTGGGTCGGCGTCGGGTCCGCCGCGGACAAGGCGAAAGCGCGCGACAAGCTCGCCGCTCTGATGAAGCGTCCCGCCTATACGGGCGTGAAGGCCGTGCGCGACAATCAGGTCCACGCCATCTGGCACCAATTTTACAACAGCCCCTACCAGTTCGTCGCCATCCAGGCGATGGCGAAGTGGCTGCACCCGGATCTGTTCAAGGATCTCGATCCCGAGGCGACCATGAAGACCCTCTACGAGCGCTTCCTGCCCGTTCCCTACAAGACCGGATACTGGGTCTCCCTCGCGGACAAGGAGTAAGCCCTTGGCTCACTCGCCCGCCATCGCCATGCCGAAGGGACGCGGTGCCTACCGCGTCCTCGTGCAGCGCAAGAAGCTCGTGCTTCTTGCCATGACCCTCGTCCTGGTCCTCTCCGTCATCGCGGATCTGGGGCTGGGGCCGGCCCGCTACACCATGCGCGAGGTCGTTCTGGCGCTCTTGGGCTCGCCCGACGTGTCGCTGCAGACGAGCGTGGTGATCTGGGACATCCGCATGCCGGTGGCGCTCATGGCCGTCGTCGTGGGAGCCGCGCTGTCGGCCGCGGGCGCGCAGATGCAGACGATCCTCAACAACCCGCTCGCGAGTCCCTTCACGCTCGGCATCTCGGCGGCGGCGAGCTTCGGTGCCTCGATCGCGCTCGTCTTCGGTGTCGGCATCCTGCCCTGGGCCATCGACTACGTGGTGTCGATCAACGCCCTGCTCATGGCCATGGCGGCGGCACTCTTCATCCACTTCATGAGCCAGAAGCGCGGCGTCACCGTCGAGACCATCGTGCTCCTCGGCATCACCCTCGTGTTCACCTTCAACGCGCTTCTCGCGCTGGTGCAGTATCTCGCCTCCGAGCAGGCGCTCGCCGCCGTGGTGTTCTGGACCATGGGCAGCCTCACCCGCGCCACTTGGCCGAAGCTTGCGATCACCACCGCCGTGGTGGCGATCTCGCTTCCCCTTTTCATGCGCCGCGCCTGGGCCCTCACCGCGCTTCGCCTCGGCGACGACAAGGCCGCGAGCTTCGGCGTCAACGTGCGCTGGCTGCGTCTCGAGACGATGATGATCATCAGCCTGCTCGCCGCCGTGCCCGTCGCCTTCGTGGGCACCATCGGGTTCATCGGATTGGTGGGACCGCACATCGCGCGCATGCTCGTGGGCGAGGATCAGCGCTATTTCCTGCCGGCCTCGGTCCTCTCCGGCGCGACGATCATGTCGCTGACCTCCGTCATCAGCAAATCCATCGTGCCGGGAACGATCTTTCCCATCGGCATCATCACGGCCCTCGTGGGCGTGCCGTTCCTCTTCAGCCTGATCATGTCCAGCCGGAGGCGCTCATGGTAGCGAGCCTACAACTCACCGATGTCGGTGTGCGCTACGGCAAGCAGGAGGTGCTCGCCGGCGTCACCACCCCGGTGCTGAAGGGCGGCGAGGTCACCGCCGTGATCGGTCCGAATGCCGCCGGCAAGTCGAGCCTGTTCCGGCGCATCGCAGGCCTCCTCGATGGCCCCGGAAGCATTCGCATCGACGGCGCGGCCGCCCTGCCCGACTCCGGCCATGTCTGCTACATGCCGCAGGACACCTCGGTGAAAACGGTGCTGACCGTCTACGAGTCGATCCTGCTCGCCCGCAAGCAGGGAACCGCCCGCAAGGTCACCGACGAGGACCTCGAAGAGGTCGACCGGGTTCTCTGCGACCTGCAGATCGAACCCATTTCCTTCAAAGGGCTGCACGAACTCAGCGGCGGACAACGACAGCTGGTCTCGCTCGCCCAGGTCCTGGTCCGCGATCCGAAGATCCTGCTCCTCGACGAGCCGACGAGCGCGCTGGACCTGCACCGCCAGGTGGAAGTGCTGGCCCTGATCCGCTCACTCGCCAAGGATCGCGGCATCTGCGTGATCCTTGCGATCCATGATCTGAACCAAGTCCTACGCGTGGCGGATCGGGTGATGGTGATCGATGCCGGCACCATGGTGAGCTGCGGGCCGGTGGACACGGTGATCACCTCCACCCTGCTTCAGACCATCTACAAGGTGGAAGGGCGCATCGAGCAATGCTCCCGTTTCTGTCCTCACGTGATCATCGACGGGCCGCTCGCGCGAATGTGACCCCGAAACCGAAATCCGCTCGTTCTGGAGCCGGCTCATCGAAGAATATTCTCGAAGCTAGAGCATTTTTCGGCAAAGTGGATCCGGTTCGTCGTCAAAAAATGCGGCAAAGCAAAGAAGATAGCTGGTTCCACGCAAGGGGAAACAGCTCTATGTCTTCGGCTGCCGCTCGACTTTCATCGATGCCGTCACGGTGCAGACATGACGGTTGCCGGCATCGCGAACCTCGATGACGATATCGCTGAAATCCCCCCTGGCCAAACGGTTCTGGCCGATCTCGGTAGTCGACCGCGCAGCCGCCTGCACGGCCGCATCGTCGCTCTCGAACTCCGAGCCGTCGTCATCGCGTAGAAGTTGTGCCCCATCGTGGACGTCGAAATAGTATCGGGCCACGTCAATCTCCTTCCGGTAGATATGACGCCTTATCCGCAGGGCAGTTTCAGGGCAGACGAAGAAAACTGCATCTGGATTCCCTACGATGGGCAGACGGGCGGATAGGAACGGGGCAACAGGCGCCGGTAAGTCCGTCTTGTCCGATCATAGCATTCGCAAGTGATCTCTTCGAGTCCGGAACGATCCGCCACGACAATGCCGCCGCGCTGCTGCGCGATCAGGCCCTGCCTCTGAAACGCGCGCAGGACAGTGCTGATCGTGGAGCGCTGAACCCCCAGAAACTCCGCCAGTTCGGCATGGGTCAGGGGCAGGACATCCTCGTCGATCCTGTCACGTGCACTCAGGATCCAGTTGCCGCAGCGGGCCTCCACCGTATGAACGGCATGGCAGGAGATGGTCTGAAACGTCTGCGCCAGCAGCGCCTCGGTATAACTCAGGACGAGCCGACGCAGCTTCGGCCGGACCCGGATGGCTTCATGCATCCATTCGGTGGCGATCCGAGAGGCGGTTCCTGGAACCTGCACCTGATAACGTCCGAAGGACTCGCGGGAAACGATCGCGCTGATCAGGCCGAACATCCCCTCTCGCCCGAAGGAGGCTACCTCGACGAACTGGCCTTCCTCCATGACATTGATCAGGCCTATGATGGCATCATGCGGGAAGTAGGTGTAGCTGATGAGATCCCCGGCTTTGTAAAGCACTGTGTCCTTCGGCAGGATGACGATCTCGAGATGAGGCTCGAGGTAAGCCATATCGTCCGGCTCCAGAGCTCCCAGAAGCCAGTTGCTATGGTGAAACGAGGACGGTTTCCTGGATCGGATGATACATCTCCCCGGCTGCACATCGATTCCCCAACTGCACATAGACGGCTCAGGCTAGACTATGGGTTGCAGGCCTGCGGTGCGTCCGAGCACATCCGGTGTCCCACTCCCGCGAGAGCGCGTCCTGCGGCCCTCTTCACGAGCCTCACCGGGAAGATGCGCCGGCTCGCGAAGCCGAAAGCCTTTGTTCACCGCTGCATGCCATAACGGCCGCCATGACCTATTCCCGCGACACCGTAGCTACCTCCGAACTGACCGGCCAGACTGTCAATACCTGGTCCGAGGAATGGCGGATCGAGACGGAGGCGCGCACCGTCCTGAAGATGTCCAAACAGGAACGGGATGCCTTCTTCAACGGCCGGAAGGACGAGAACGGAAAGACCATCGACCGCGGGGTAATCGGCATCCGTGGCCCGAAGGCCGTCGAAGACATCAAAGCCATGGTGGAGAAGCTGCAGGAGGCCCGCAGCAGGTCCAGGTGACGGACCCTATTCCCAAGATCCAATCTTCTTTAGCAATAAATTGAAAATATAGATATAAATAGAAAAGGGCCGCGCCCAGCCTTATCGGCTGTGTTCGCGGCCCTCAGAACCGTATTTGCCCCTACGGTCAGATCGGCATAAATCATATATATGATGCGCGATCAAGCCAAATCGTTTCGAAATGAACTATCCGGGCGTCAGATTAGCGCACCTGTTCTATTGACACGCCGCATTCAGGCCATGAAATGTCACAATTAAGACAAATTACTCTTTAAATAGATAGGTCTACCGACCTCTTATTTTGCCCCTACGGGTCGGACCTTGGAGCGCCCCCTGCAAAGCGGGCGCTTTCTTTTTGGAAACGGGCCTCGTCTTGTATATGCCCCGATCAGCAACCATTCAGCTTTCATGTGAAATCATCGCATCGGTTTAAGGCGATTGTCCGTGCCCGTGCACCGTATCCTGTTGGCCCTCGTTCAGCCTCTGCTGGCCCTCCTGCTGATCGCAGGAACGGCGCAGGCGCAGCCATGCTTCCTCGAGGACCGGGATCGGAACGGGGCCGTTGAGCGCACATTGAGCCTGACCGGTGACGTCATCGCTCCGCTGCTCGACGATTTCGCGGTCCGCCCCCAGGGCCCGGCCAGCGGGAGCGATCACGATTCAGGTCCGATCCTGCCCGCCGGCGCGCCGGCGATCGTTCTCGATCAGGCCCGCCTGATCAGGGTGGGGCGCGTCGCCCATCCTACCGCACCGCCTTCGCACAGGCCCTGCGCCGCCCCGCCCACCGGTCCACCTCTCGTCTGAGCCTGCCGCCGCCCGCGACCTCGCGTGCGTCAGCGCCCCCATGTGCCGCCATCGCACATTCCCTGCCCATGCCTTGACCGATCGTCGAAGCATCCGGGTGCCGGGATGACAGGCACCCTCAGACCGTCAGACGAGATCTCCCATGCCCACCAACGCTCTTCGAGCCGCCAAGGTGAATCCTGCCGCCGAACCGCAGCAGCCGCCCACATCCATCAGCCCCGTGGCAGCCGCTCCTCCGTCGCGCCGCCCTCGGCTTCTGCGATGGGTCCCGCTCCTCGCCGCCCTGGCGGGATGCGCCGGCTTGGCGGCCCTGCTCATCGAGCTCTTGTCCGGCCTCGATGTCTCGGCCGTTGCCGAAAGCGCCCTCGGCACGCCCTCGCCCCTCATCGGCCTGTCTCTCCTCTGCGCGGCCATGAGCTATGCCGCCCTTGTCGGATACGATGTGTTCGGCGTTCGCGCGGCGACGGCCAAGCCGGTGCCGCTGAAGACCATCGCCCTCGGATCCTTCTCCAGCTATGCCATCGGCCATACTCTCGGCTTTCCCCTTGTGACGGCGGGCGCCGTGCGCTGGCGGATCTATGGCGGCGCCGGCCTGACCCTGGCCGAGGTCGCGAAGCTCACCGCCGTCGCCGCCATGACCCTCTGGGTCGGCATGGCGGGCGTTCTCGGGCTCAGTGCCGCTTCCCAACCGCAGGCCCTTGCCGCGCTGGACCATCTGCCCGCCGGCCTCAATCAGGGCATCGGCGCGACCTTGCTGGCCGGCCTCGCCGCCTACTGGGCGTGGAGCCGCAAGGGCGGCCGGGAGATCGGCCGGGGCGATATCCGCGTCCGGCTTCCGGGCGGATCGGCCGCACTCATCCAGATCGGTCTCGGCCTGACCGACATCTGCGCGGCCGCCGCGGCCCTGTGGGTGCTCCTTCCCGGCGACGTCGGCATCGGATTTCCGCCCTTTGCCGCCGTCTTCGCCAGCGCGATCCTATTGGCCGTCGTCAGCCATGTTCCGGCCGGGCTCGGCGCCTTCGAGGCGGCGATCCTGCTCGCCTTCCCACAGGCACCCACGGCCGAGCTTCTGTCGGCCATTCTCGTCTGGCGCCTGACCTACACGCTGATCCCGTTCCTGTTCGCCGTGGTGCTGGTCGCCGTCCACGAGATCAGGCACTCGGATGCGCGCCTCACGCAATGGATCAGGCGTGTCAGGCGGCTCGTCCTGCCCTTTGTGCCCACGGCGCTTGCAGCCCTGACGTTCATCGGCGGCCTCGTGCTTCTTACCTCCGGCGCCCTCCCCAACGATTATTCGCGCGTGCGCGCCCTGCGACATCTCGTGCCCCTGCCCTTCGCGGAGGTCTCGCACCTCGTCGGGAGCGCGGTCGGCGTCATGCTCCTCATTCTGTCCCGCGGCCTGATGCGCCGCCTGTCGGGCGCCTGGACCCTCTCCGTCGTCCTGATCGGAGCCGGGATCGTGGTGTCGCTGGCGAAAGGCTTCGACTGGGAGGAAGCGCTCGTTCTCTGCGGCGTTCTCACTCTCCTCCTGACCCATCGATCCGCCTTCTACCGCAAGGCCGGCATCTTCGCGGAACCGTTGGAGCCGCGGTGGCTGGTGGCCATATCCCTCATCGTCGGCTGCAGTGTGTGGCTCGGCTTCACGGCGTTTCACGACGTGGATTACAGCCATGACCTGTGGTGGGAGTTCAACTGGCACGACGATGCGTCCCGCTTCCTGCGCAGCAGCCTCGGCGCGATCATCATCGGGGCGGCCCTGTCGCTCTATGCGATGGTCCATCGCCAGCCCGGCCTGTGCAGGGTCGATCCCGTCATGGCAAACGCGATCACGCCGGCCCTGGCCCATGCGGAGCGGGCCGATGCGCATCTCGCACTCCTGGAGGACAAGCGCTTCCTCTTCCATGAATCCGGCGAGGCCTTCCTGATGTATGCCGTTCGCGGCAAGAGCTGGATCGCCATGGGCGATCCGATCGGGAGGCCCGAGCATGCGGCCGACCTCATGTGGCAGTTCCTCGAGGAGGTCGACCGGCATGCGGGCTGGCCCGTGTTCTACCAGGTCAGCCCCACCCATCTGCCCCTCTACCTCGATGGCGGCCTGTCGCTCGTGAAGCTCGGCGAAGAAGCCCATGTGGACCTCGATGCCTTCACGACCGAAGGCAAGGCCGGCAAGGACTGGCGCGCGGCGCTCAACCGCGCCAAGCGGGAGAACCTGGAATTCGCGATCCTGCCCGCGGCCGAAGTACCCGCCCATCTCGCCGAGCTCAAAGGTGTCTCCGATGCCTGGCTGGCGGAACGCGGCGCGGGCGAGAAGGGATTCTCCATCGGCTTCTGGTCGGAGCGCTACCTGTCGCATTTCGACGTCGCGGTCGTCTGCCGCGAGGGCCGCATCGTGGCCTTCGCCAATATCTGGTACGGCCAGCCCGGCGGCGAGATCACCGTCGACCTGATGCGCTACCTGCCGAATGTGTCCGGCATCATGGACCTGCTTTTCGTCAGCCTCATGCAGGAAGGCAAGGCGCGGGGCTACCGCTGGTTCAACCTGGGCATGGCGCCGCTCTCCGGCCTCTCCGACCATCGTCTCGCCCCAAACTGGCACAAGATCGCAGCCTTCGTCGCCCGTAACGGCGAGCGGTTCTACGGCTTCAAGGGACTGAGGGCCTACAAGGAAAAGTTCGGCCCGGTCTGGGAGCCGCGCTATCTCGCCAGCCCCGGCGGATGGGCGTTGCCTCAGATCCTGCTCGATGTGACGAACCTGATTTCGGGCAACCAGGCGAGAACCATCAGCAAGGGAGCCAGATCATGAAGCCCCTTAAGGTCCTGACGGTCGTCACGGCTCTTGCTGCCTTCGTGACCGGCAGTGTTCTGCTCGGCCGGTCGGCCTGGTCCGCCCTGATGCCGCCGACCATCGCCACGACGACGATCAACGTGGATGAATTCGGCCCCGTGGACATCGTCCAGGCCGAGGGTCATCGTCCCCGTGGGCTGGTCATCCTCGCAGCGAATGAAGCCGATGCGGACAAGCGCCGGGAGGATGCCCTCGCGCTGGCGAAGGCCGACCTCATTGCTGTCTCCTTCAACTTCGACGCCCTGCGTGCGGAGCTGGCCAAGTCACCCTCGACCGACGAGTGTCACTACGTCTCGGACGATATGAAGGATCTGGCTCAGGCGGTGCAGCGCAAGCTCGGACTCGGGCGCTATTTCTTCCCGGTGATCGCCGGACGCGGCGACGGCGCGGCCTTCGCCTACGCGGCCCTGGCCCAGGCACCGGTCAACACCCTCGGCGGCGCCATCGGGCTCGGCTTCAAGCCTCTGCTGAAAACCGACAGAACCTATTGCTTCGATCCCAAGCTCGAACCGGCAAGCGACGGATACTTCGCCTTGCGCCGCATCCCCGACATGCCTGCCTCCTGGCGGGCGGTTGCTCCCGAGCGCGAGCGCCAAGGCATCGAAACCTTCCAGGGAAGCGACGGCGACGTGGCGTTCGTGCCGGCCGAAGACGATGCAGCGACCCGTCAAGCGCTGGTCGATAACGCCCTCGAGTTGGGGAAAACCGGCGAGCGGGGCGCTTCGCAATTGCCCGTCTCGATCATCAGGCCCGAAGGCCCCGTGAAGGGGCTGGCCCTGATCATCTCGGGGGATGGCGGGTGGCGGGATATCGACAAGTCCATCGGCGAATGGCTGTCGCAAAAGGGCATTGCCGTCGTGGGGCTGGATTCGCTGCGCTACTTCTGGTCCAAGAAAAGTCCGAAGGACGTCGCGTCCGATCTCGCTCTGCTCTTCGACCATTACGGCGCCGAATTCGGCACCGATCATTACGCGATCGTCGGCTTCTCGTTCGGATCCGACATCATGCCCGACGTGTGGCCCGAGCTGCCGAGAGCCGTCAAGGATCACGTCGGTCTCGTGTCGCTCCTGGCCCTCGGCACCAATGCCGATTTCGAGGTGACCGTGGAGGGCTTCATCGGCACACCCTCCGCCGAGAGCCGGCCGTTGGCTCCTCTCCTGCATCAATTGCCGCTGGACAGGACCCAGTGCATCTACGGCCGCGAGGAGGCCGAGGACAACGAAACCTCGTGCACGGCCCCCGAACTCGGCGACGCGCAGCGGCTCGCCCTGGAGGGCGGACATCACTTCGACGGGGATTACGGCAAAGCCGCGGAGGCGATCTGGACGCGAATGAACCCTACGCCGTGAGATCACCGGATGGGCAAGGCCACTTGCCCATCATGACGATCCTTCCGGCGCGAAGAAGCAGATGATCGCCCGTGTGGCGGGCTCTTCGCAGAGGTGGAATTTCGCGTCGGGAGACGCTTTGGCATAATCCCGGCCGATGAGCCGCCCGTCCCAGAGCCTCCAGCCCTGGGGCGTCTCTGTCACGGTATCGCCCCGGTCTTCCCTCAGCTCGCGGCAATCCTGGTCGCTGCAGCACCAGACAGGGTACCAGCTATGCGCCAAGGCCGGCGCGCTGAGGAGCCAGCCAGCAACCATCAGGATCGTTCGCCGCCGGCCCAAGGCCATCCAGGACAAGCCTTTCCCGGGGGCTCCCCCCGATCGACAAGCTTATCCTTGAAGTTGGCGCGCAAGGCACGGCGCGTCCAGCCCTCAGCTCCTGCCCGGGAGCATTACTCCTGGGCCTGAAGGTAAGGCTCGACCTTGCCCTTGAGCTTGATGGTCATGGGATTGCCGAACCGGTCCTTGGCGTTGCCCGCAGTCACCCGGACCCAGCCCTCGCTGACGCAGTATTCGTCCACATTGGTCTTCTCGGCCCCGTTGAAGCGGATCCCCACCCCCTTGGCGAGCAACTCCTCATTGTAATAGGGGCTGTTCGGGTTCGAGGACAGGCGGTCGGGAAGCGTGTCGGTCATGCGCAGGTTTCTCCAGGCTGGGTCGTTTGCGGCGGCAACCTACCCTCTCGGGACGCGAAAGCCAATTCCAGCGCATCGTGCGGAAAAGTGGTCACGGTTTTCCGCATGAACGATGCGCTCTTCAAAGAGCGGAGCATCGGATGGATCTCAAAAGGGCAAGTCCACTTTTGGGCCCGATGCTCTAGCCCCTTGACGTGACAAGCCGGTTGTAATGTCCTACTTTCGTTGAATGACTCTAAGGTAACAATAATCCGCCACGAAGCGGAGCAGTTCAGGGAGATGGCGTTGTCCGCAGCGACAGATGGGATTCATACCGACTTTTCCGAAGGCATGAGCTATGGGGACTATCTCCGGCTCGACACTCTCCTCTCCGCCCAATCTCCCCTGACAGCCGAACACGACGAACTCCTGTTCATCACCATCCACCAGGTGATGGAACTCTGGCTGAAGCTCCTGAACCGGGAGCTCGACACGGCACTCGCCCATGTCCGGGCCGACGAGCTTCAGCCCGCCTTCAAATGCACCGCACGGATCAACCGGATCCAGGAGCAGCTGATCCAGGCCTGGACCGTGCTCTCCACCATGACGCCCTCCGATTACCTGAGCTTCCGGCCGGCTTTGGGCAAATCCTCCGGCTTCCAGTCCTGGCAGTACCGCCTGGTGGAGTTCAAGCTCGGGGCCAAGGATGCCATCAAGATGGCACCCCACCGCCACCGGAACGATCTCGCGGAGCAGCTCGACGCCGCCTACCGGGCACCGAGCCTCTACGACGAGGCTCTTCGCCTGCTGGCCCGGCGCGGCTACGCGATCCCGGCCGAGGTGCTCGAGCGCGACGTGACGCAGCCCTACACCGCGCATCCCGGCGTCGAAGCCGTCTGGGAGGAGATCTACCGCCATTCGGGCGAACACTTCGATCTTTACGAGCTCGCCGAGGAGCTGGTCGATCTGGAGGACGCTTTCCAGCAATGGCGCTTCCGGCACATGAAGACCGTGGAGCGCATCATCGGCATGCGCAGTGGCACCGGCGGCAGCAGCGGGGTGACCTATCTGCGCAAGGCGCTGGAGCGCTACTTCTTTCCCGAGCTCTGGTCCGTTCGCGGCAAGCTGTGACGAAGGAGATGCGCCATGCTTGACCTTCGCTCGCACTTCTCCCGCTTCCTCAATACCGAACCGGACCGCCTGCATTTTGCGGCCCACAGCCATCATCCCTGGCCGGACGTGACGCGCGACGCGCAACTCCAAGCCTGGGACGATGCATCCCGCCTCATCGACGACAAGTGGGAGCATATGCTCGGCCCTGTTCTCGACGAATATCGCGGCCATGTAGCCGGGCATCTCAATTTGCCGGATCCGTCGACCATCGCGGTGGCGCCCAACACGCATGAATTCCTGAAGCGCATCCTGTCCTGCTTTCCCACGGACCGGCCGATCCGCATCCTGACGTCGGACGGCGAGTTCCACTCCTTCACGCGCCAGATCGCACGGCTGGAGGAGGATCGGCTCGTCGCCGTCACGCGCGTCCCGGCGGAACCCTTCGCGACCTTCGAGGACCGCTTCTACGCCGCCGCGCAGGAAGGCTACGATCTGGTCTTCGTCAGCCAGGTCTTCTTCAATTCTGGCTTCGCGCTGGACGGACGCCATCTCGCGGAATGCAATCGCGACGGCGCGATGATCGTGATCGACGGCTATCACGGCTTCATGGCGCGGCCGACCGATCTCGGCAGCATCGCGGATCGCGTGTTCTACATCGCAGGGGGGTACAAATACGCGATGGCCGGCGAAGGTGCGTGCTTCATGCACTGCCCGCCCGGATGGGGACCGCGCCCGCGCGACACGGGCTGGTACGCCGCTTTCGGCAACCTCACGAATGCGCAGAGCGGACAGGTCGGCTACAGCCAGGACGGCTGGCGCTTCATGGGCTCGACCTTCGATCCCTCGGGTCTTTACCGGTTCAACGCGGTGATGCGCTGGCTCGCCGAGGAAGGCATCACGCCAGGCATCATCAACGCTCATGCCAGGGCCCTGCAGCAGCATTTCCTGCGCAGCATCGGCGGCTCCGCCCTGTTCGAGCAGGCCTCGCTCGTGGTGCCGGCAGACGAGATGCGGCGCGGCAACTTCCTCACCTTTCAAGCTCCCGAAGCGCAAGCGATCCATCGCGACCTCGCGGAGCTGCGCGTGGTCACCGACGTTCGCGGACAACGCCTGCGGATCGGCTTCGGCATCTACCAGACGGAAGAGGAAGTGGACGATCTGGTGCGCCGCATCGACGAGGCGGGCGCGCTCGAATCCCTGCCCGTCAACACATCCTCGGCGGCGTGAGCTTCAAAGGGAGGGGCGGAGCAACCGAAAGGCTGCTTCGCTAACTCATCCGCACCTGCCAGGCGAGATAGGCAATCGCCGTGCCGACGCTGATCAGGTTGATCCCGAGCAGGAATCCCAACAGCCATACGGACGTCACCGGCAGATTGGTCCAGAGGACGAGGGACAGCACGATCCCGACCAAGCCGCTCGCGAGCACCCAGCCCCAATTGGGAAAGGGCCGGATCGTCAGGGCGAAGACGACCTTCGAAATGCCCTCGATCATGAAGAACACGATGAGGAGGAGCGTGATCGTCGTCAGACCTTGCGCCGGATCGCGCAGGAACAGGAAGCCGATCAGCACGGCAAGGCAGATGGAGATCAGCTGCAGCCAGAAATGCGGCACGTGCCGCGCGCTGACGAGGCTGAGCGCCTGCACGAGCCCGCTGATGACCAGGAGCCAGCCGAGGAGAACGATGACCGCCGTCGACGAGAAGACGGGATAGATGATCGCCAGGAAACCGGCTGCGATCAGCAGCACGCCCTCCACGAGATACCACAGCGCATAACGCTTCACCGCATCTCGCATCGCTTCGCGGAAGACCTCCGCGGCGGCGTCCACCGATATGGCCATCGTACCCTCCGGACCGTCGCAGGAGATCCTACACCGCCGAAGCAGCCGCCGCTACGCCCTCGGCCGGACTCGGCGCATGCGCCTTCGACAGGGCGTCCTGGAGCTTTGCCTCCTGTTCCGGCGACAGGGAGGAACGAAGGATGCGCCCCTTGAAGCCCGACAGCTCGGCCAGTACCTTCTCGGGCTGCGATTTACGGATCAGCAGGAACAGGGCGGACGTGTCGGGTTGAAGCGTGTCGCCGATGGATTGGATGAAGCCGTCATCGATGCCGTAATCGATCAGGCTCCCGGACAAGGCTCCCGATCCCGCTCCCACGGCGCCGCCGATGGCGAGGCCAGCGAGCGGATTGAGAAACAGCAGGCCGATGAGGCTACCCCACATCGCCCCGGACAGGCCTCCCGTGGTGGCGCCGAGGCGCACGAGATTCATGCTCTGCTTGATGCGCACGGCCCCATCGGCACCGCGAATAGCCACGACGGCATCTTCGAGATCGATGAGGTATTCTTTCTGCATCCGGGTCAGTTCGGTCAGAACGCGGTCTGCATCGTTCTGGTTGTCGAATCCAACGACTACAAGTTCGGACATGGCACGCCCTCCTCCTGTTGCGCCAACATGCGAAGGGTAATGTGAAACGCTGACGGGTCCATCGGGTATAACCCGGAACGGGGCCGAGAATTGTCATGAGGTCCGGGTGAAAAATTCAGCCTCGGCACAGTTCTCAACGCCCTCCCGCGCCGGCAGGACGGCACGAAGTTGCACTCTGTCGGTAAGGGCAGTCTCGTCGTCGAAGATTGGCGTGAGATCAGCGAAGCGGCTGGGCGTCGCTGCGTTTCGCAACATTTCCAGAGACCTTGGCCTCCAGCCGTGCAGGAGCCTGCCGGCCGCACTTGAACGGGCGCAGGTCGGCGGCGGGCGCCGGCGCCGCGGCCCTCATCGTGCGCAGATTTCCGACGGGTTTCGCCCCATCCGACAGGCCGTTATCGAGGAGTTCCCGCATCACCAGCGTACGCGTCGCCGCGCTGGGCGCCCCGAGGACGACGCCGATGATGCGCCGGTCCCCGCGAAGCGCCGAGACGGCCACGTTGAACCCGGATGCGCAGACATACCCGGTCTTCGACGCCTCGAGCCCCGTATATTCCTCGACCAGCTTGTTGGTGTTCTTCAGCATCCGCCCGTTGACCGTCACGGCCGGCGTCCTCAGAAGATCCAGGTGATCGGCGTGGTAGCTCAGGAGCACCAGCATCAGCAGGGCCATGTCCCGGGCATTGGTCACCTGCCGGTCGTCGTGCAGGCCGGTCGCGTTGACGAACCGGGTGCCGGTCATGCCGAGGCGGCGCGCCTCCGCATTCATCGAGGCGACGAAAGCCTCCTCGCTGCCGCCGATGGCTTCCGCGACAGCCATCGAAACGTCGTTGGCGCTCTTGACCATCATGACCGTGAGCGCGTCCTCGAGCCGGAGGGACGTGCCCGGCGGAAGGCCGAGCTTCGTCGGAGCCTGGGCGGCTGCCTTCGGGCTCAGGACGATGGAGGTATCCATGCTGGCCCGGCCCGTCTCGACGGCGGTGAGCGCGAGGTGCGCCGTCATCATCTTGGTGAGCGAGGCCGGGTGCCAGGAGCGGGTCGCCTCCTGGGCGGCGAGGATGTCGCCAGTCGACGCATCCACCAGCAGCATGGGAGAGGCGCCGGCGGATAGAGGCGTCAGGAGAAGGCCGGCAGCCAGGAGGATCGAGAGCGGCTTCATGCCCGGATCGTTGCCCGAACCGCGGCCTTGCGCAAGCACCCGAGGGCAAAAACGGCCCCGCTCTACCCCTTTCGGGCTGCCGAAGGCCGTTCAGAAGCGGTTCTCGCGCCCGTCAGACCGCCGCTTCCGCCAGCATGAGGACGATGCCGAGCGCGACCAGGATGATGCTGGGCCAGTGGTGTTTGGGATGCAGGGCACGCACCCGCTCCCGGGGTTCGAGCGTCGTGCCGGTCCCCGAGCCCATGCGATGCGGGTCGCTCAGGCGTCCTTTCCAAAGAACCCGACCGGCCGCGAGCACGATCCCGGCGACGATGAGCAGCGCGCCGATCCAGATGAGGATCATGCCCGAATGCATGAAACCCTCCCGATGAGGTTCGACCGGCGGAAGCATAGCACAGGGTCCGGGGAGAACCCAGGCATCGGACCCAAAAGTGGATTTGCACTTTTGGGGCTAATCCGATGCTTTGTTTTGGATGAGAGCATCGTCTTGAGCAAAAACCCGGGTCCACTTTTTTGCACGATGCTCTAGGCATTGAACGGTTTTCAGACCGCCTGCCCGGCGCACCAGCCGGACGACCAGGCCCACTGGAAATTATAGCCGCCGAGCCAGCCCGTGACGTCCACCACCTCGCCGATGAAGTAGAGGCCGGGCACAGCCTTGGCCTCCATGGTCCGGGAATCGAGCTCGCGCGTATCGACGCCGCCGAGCGTCACCTCGGCGGTGCGGTAGCCTTCCGACCCGGCCGGCTTGAAGCGCCAGCGGTTCACGGCCTCGTCGATGGCGCGCAACCTCTTGTCGGAATGATCGGCAAGGTTGGCAGGCCCCTTCTCCGCATCGGCGACCAACTGCGCCAGACGCTTGGGCAGGAAGGCCGACAAGGCGGTCTGAAGGGCCTGCCGCCCGTTCTGCGCGCGGGCGGCGCGCAGTTCCTCGAAGAGGTTCACGCCCGGCAGCAGGGCGAGTTCGATCTCGTCGCCCTCGCGCCAATAGGACGAGATCTGCAGGATCGCGGGGCCGCTCAAGCCGCGATGGGTAAACAGCATGGCCTCGGCAAACGACGTCTTCCGGCAGCTCGCGACCGCATCGACCGACACGCCCGCCAGGGGCGTCAGGCGCTCGAGCATCGTCGGCTCCAGGGTCAGCGGAACCAGCGCTGGCCGCGTCTCGATGATCTTCAAGCCGAATTGCTGCGCCAGATCGTAGCCGAACCCGGTTGCGCCCATCTTCGGAATCGACTTGCCGCCCGTCGCCACCACGACGGAACGGCACTGAACCATCCCCTGCGAAAGCTTCAGGGCAAATCCTTCCGATGTCTTCTCCACGCTTTCGACGGAGGTGGAGAGACGGAGTTCCACATTTGCCTGACGCATCTCGTTCAACAGCAGATCGATGATCTGCTTCGAGGAACCGTCGCAGAAGAGCTGGCCCAGGGTCTTCTCGTGATAGGCGATGCCGTAGCGCTCCACGAGGGCGATGAAGTCGCGCTGCGTGTAGCGGCGCAGTGCCGAAATGGCGAAGCTTGGGTTCTGCGAGATGAAATTGGCCGGCGCCGCGTTGAGATTGGTGAAATTGCAGCGCCCGCCGCCGGAGATGCGGATCTTCTCGCCGGGCTTGGCGGCATGGTCGACGATCAGCACGGACCGGCCGCGCTTGCCGGCTTCCGCCGCGCACATCATCCCGGCGGCACCGGCGCCGATCACCACAACGTCGAACTGATCCAAGAGGGACTTCCTGAAAGAAATTCTTGGCGCCTCGCGCGGAGACGCATGGCGGGCTCAAATTGAGCCCGATGTGAGCCGTTCGTAGTAAACCTATGCGCAAGGCGCAAGTATCGGCGCCTGGCCTCACCACGTCATGGCCGGCCTTGTGCCGGCCATCCCGATGCTTTGAAGCGCCCCGCTTTTCCAATCGAGATCACCGGCACAAGGCCGATGATGACATGCGGGAAGGTGTCCTCTGTCTCACCACGCCGCAGCCGGCAATATTTGCGCCCGCGCTTCCTCCGGCAATTGAAGCGGTTCGGCCGGGGGTGTACCATCGGGACATATCAAAGCAACTGCGCATCCCGAAGCGACGGTGTGTCAGTTCAGCCGCCTCCCGGCATGCGAGCGTCCTCGTCTCACAGGAGGTTGTCATGACGATCGCGCCCACCCTTCAACGCTACATGTCCGACCAGAACATCAGCTACGACCTGATCCAGCACGATCCGGCGATGAGCTCGCTCAGCACGGCCCATGCGGGGCATGTGCCGGGCGACCGCCTGGCCAAGGGCATCATGCTCAGCGACGGGCGGAATTTCATGCTCGCCGTTCTGCCGGCTTCGCATCACATACGCCTGTCCGATCTCAAGACGGAGCTGGGACAGGAGCTGCGCCTGGCTTCCGAGGATGAGATCGTCGAGGTGTTCCGCGACTGCGACCGCGGCGCCATCCCGCCCGTTGGAACGTGCTACGGTCTCGACGTGATCGTCGAGAACGGCATGGAGCGCCAGCCCGATGTCTATTTCGAAGGCGGAGACCACGCCACGCTGGTTCACGTGAAAGGCGACGATTTCGCGCGTCTCAACCCGCGCGCTCAGCACGGCACATTCAGCGAGCGGATGTAGCCTCGCGAATGTTTGAGGCCTGATGGCTGACCTGCCTTGGCAGGTCAGCTCGGCAGTCACCTGGAACCGTGATAAGGTTCGTTTCATCCAGGCCACGGACGAAACCCTGAACCTGCCCGCCTTCATTCCAGCGTGATCCCTCGCCTCATGCCCCACCTTGCTGAATACGGCGCGCTTTTCGCTGCGGCCTTTCTCTCGGCGACCATGTTTCCGTTCCAGTCCGAAGCCGTGCTCTTCGCCATGCTGGTGGCCGATCACTACGCATGGTGGCTCCTCGTCCTCGTGGCGAGCGTGGGCAACATCCTGGGCTCCGTCGTGAACTGGTACCTGGGCCGGTTCTTCGCCCATTTCGAGGATCGCCCCTGGTTCCCGGTCAAGCGCAAGCAGATGGCGAGGGCCGAGGCCTGGTATCATCGCTACGGGCGCTGGACGCTGCTGTTGAGCTGGACGCCGATCATCGGCGATCCGCTCACCATCGTGGCGGGTGTGATGCGCGAGCCCCTGCGGGTCTTCATCCCGCTGGTGGCGCTCGCCAAGACGGGGCGGTATCTGGCGGTGGCGGCGCTGAGTCTGGGGTGGGTTTGAAACCTTCACCGTCATTCCGGGGCGCACCTCTGGTGCGAGCCCGACCCGAAGGGCCGCGCCGAAGGCGTGGAAACCCATAACCACTGACGTTGCGCCATGAAGCGCGACGCCGCTCACTCTTCCTTGAACTGTGATGTTTATGGGGGCCGCTCCGCGGCCACGGAATGACGGTTTTGCTCACGGCCCCTGCAGGCTCGCCCAGATCTCCTCCAGGTGGCGCGGCCCGAGCACCGCGCCCGAGGCGGCCCGGATCACGGCCTCCATGCCGGCTGGCGGCTCGTTGTTCATGGCCCAGTGAACGGCCTCGCGGAGGGTCGTGAATTCCCTAACGTCGCTCGGGTGACCCTGGCCTGCCGTGCCGATGGGTTCGTACTGCAGATGGGCCGGGGCATCCAGTTCGGCTTTGGTGAGCATGGCGCTGTCCTGCCTCGTTCGGGGTGATTTGAGCAGGACAACGTTCTTCGGGCTTAAGGCGTTGCAGCCCGGTGTTCCTCGCGGGCCGCTTCCCAGACCTCCCGCGCGGCATCGGCGTTCATCGCCGCGATCGCAAGACCGACGATCAAGTCCGGCCAGGCCGAGAGCGTTACGGCCGTGACCAGCCCGGCCCCGATGATGGCGACATTGGCAAGGGCATCGTTGCGGGCCGACAGAAAGGCCGCCTTCGTCAGGCTGCCCCTGTGATGACGATACCGCGCGAGAAGGAACGCGCAGGAGAGATTGACGATCAGGGCGCCTGTTCCGGCGAGGGAGAGCGACACCGGATCCGGCGCCACCGGCTGCCAGAACTTGTCCCAGGCCGTCCAGAGGGTCGCCACGCCCGGCACCAGGATGATCCCCGCCAGAACCATCCCGACGCGCGCCTGCGTCCTCGCCCCCCAGCCGAGGGCCGCGAGGATGAGAAGGTTGATCGAGGCATCCTCCAGGAAGTCGACGCTGTCGGCGAACAGGGACACCGAGCCGATGGCGAGCGCGACAGTGAACTCGATGCCGAAATAGCCGAGGTTCAAGGCCGCCACGATGGCGACGACACGGCGCAGGTCCTGGCTGGCGGGCGCATAACTCATGAGATTTCCCCTCCTCGGCGCCTCTCCATATGTCGGACACGCCGGCAATTCCATTGCGGCAAAGCAGGCGCGACCACAAGGAATGGCAATTTTTCTTGCAAGTTACGCAATTTCAGTCGAACAAGGCCCTAAAGTTCAGCGCATCGTGCGGAAAAGTGGACCCGGTTTTCTGCGCTCAACGATGCGCCACTGAGGGATCGAGCATCGGATCAATCCCAAAAGTGGTGTCCACTTTTGGGTCCGATGCTCTAGAGGAAACCATGCCAGCCTATCGTTCTCGCACCACCACCCACGGCCGCAACATGGCGGGGGCCCGCGGCCTCTGGCGGGCCACGGGCATGAAGGATTCGGATTTCGGCAAGCCGATCATCGCGGTCGTGAACTCCTTCACCCAGTTCGTGCCGGGCCACGTCCATCTGAAGGACCTCGGCCAGCTCGTGGCACGGGAGATCGAGAAGGCCGGCGGCGTCGCCAAGGAATTCAACACCATCGCGGTCGACGACGGCATCGCCATGGGCCATGACGGCATGCTCTACTCCCTGCCTTCGCGGGAGCTGATCGCCGATTCCGTGGAATACATGGTCAACGCCCATTGCGCCGACGCCATGGTGTGCATCTCCAACTGCGACAAGATCACCCCCGGCATGCTGATGGCCGCCCTGCGGCTCAACATTCCCGTGGTCTTCGTGTCCGGCGGGCCGATGGAAGCCGGCAAGGTCGTGCTCAACGGCGTGACCAAGAAGCTCGACCTGGTGGACGCCATGGTGGCGGCCGCCGACGACAAGATCGCCGACGAGGACATCAAGGTCATCGAGCGCTCCGCCTGCCCGACCTGCGGCTCCTGCTCGGGCATGTTCACGGCCAATTCCATGAACTGCCTCACCGAGGCGCTGGGCCTGTCGCTGCCCGGCAACGGCTCGACGCTGGCAACGCACGCCGACCGCAAGCGCCTCTTCGTGGAAGCCGGCCACCTGATCGTCGATCTCGCCCGCCGCTATTACGAGCAGGACGACGCGAGCGTGCTGCCGCGCTCCATCGCGTCCTTCGCGGCCTTCGAGAACGCCATGACGCTCGATATCGCCATGGGCGGGTCGAGCAACACGGTGCTGCACCTTCTGGCCGCCGCCCATGAGGCGGAAGTCGACTTCACCATGGCGGACATCGACCGTCTGTCGCGCCGCGTGCCGGTGCTCTGCAAGGTCGCGCCCGCCGTCGCCAACGTCCACATGGAAGACGTGCATCGCGCCGGCGGCATCATGGGCATCCTGGGCGAGCTCGACCGCGCGGGCCTCATCGACACCTCCGTGCCGACGGTTCATGCCGAGACCATGAAGTCGGCCCTCGACCGCTGGGACGTATGCCGCACCAACAGCCACGCGGTGCACGAGTTCTTCAGCGCCGCTCCCGGCGGCGTGCCGACGCAGGTCGCGTTCAGCCAGGAGAGCCGCTACGACAGCGTCGACATGGACCGCGCCGCCGGCACGATCCGCGATGCCGAGCACGCCTTCTCGAAGGACGGCGGCCTCGCCGTTCTCTCCGGCAACCTCGCCCTCGACGGCTGCATCGTGAAGACCGCCGGCGTGGACGAGAGCATCCTGGTGTTCTCGGGCCCCGCCGTCGTGTTCGAGAGCCAGGACGACGCCGTGAGCGGCATCCTCAACGGCCAGGTGAAGGCCGGCGACGTGGTGGTCATCCGCTACGAGGGCCCGCGCGGCGGTCCCGGCATGCAGGAGATGCTCTATCCCACGAGCTACCTGAAGTCGAAGGGCCTGGGCAAAGCCTGCGCGCTCATCACGGACGGGCGCTTCTCCGGCGGCACCTCGGGCCTCTCCATCGGCCACGTCTCGCCGGAAGCGGCGGAAGGCGGCGCCATCGGCCTCGTGCGCGACGGCGACCGGATCGAGATCGACATCCCGAGCCGCCGCATCAACCTCGCCGTGGACGAGGCGGAGCTGGAGCGCCGCCGCGCCGAGCAGCGGACCAAGGGCTGGCAGCCGGCGGCACCGCGCAAGCGCAAGGTCTCGGCCGCCCTCAAGGCCTATGCCATGCTGGCCACCAGCGCCGCCAAGGGCGCCGTGCGGCAGATCTGACCCACCCGGTCGGTGACGAACGAGGGCAGCTCCGGCGGGACATCTCGTCTCCCCGGAGCCGCCAAGCCTTGACGAAACACTGTGTCCTGGAGTCCTTTGGCGAGAGGGCCCCAATCAGCCGCAGGATTCCTGATGATTCGTTTCGCCTTGACTGCCAGCCTCCTGCTCCTTGCGGGGCCCGTCCTCGCCCAGGACGCTCCGGAGGGTCGGGCCCTTCAGCTGACCGTGCGCCCGTCGGGCTACGAGGCCGAGGCCAACGAGGCGACCGAGCGGCAGCAAAAGCTGCTGAGGCGGCTCGAGCAGAGCAACCACATGATGCGCTCGATCTGCATCAATTGCGGCGACAGCTGGAAGCATCAGATCTACGCCCCGTTCAACCCCCTCGCCTCCTTGGGCGGCCGCCCCGAGCGGCCTTCGGAAGAAGCCGGTAACTAAGCCGACGAACAGGCTTGCGTCTGCCTATTCTCCGTATTGAGAAGGTTTTCTCGAACCCCTATATTTGGAGGGGTGGGGACGACCTCGCACCTTCATGAAACCGGTAGGGACGGCCCTGCCAATGACGGAGGTCCTGTCATGGCATGGACTTTGCTCGGCTTGGCCGGTCTGTTCGAGATCGGCTGGGCGATCGGCCTGAAATATACCGAAGGCTTCACCCGCCCCATCCCATCCGTCCTGACCGCTCTCAGCATGATCGTCAGCGTCGTCCTGCTCGGCCTTGCGCTCAAGACCCTACCCGTGGGGACGGGCTATGCGGTCTGGACCGGGATCGGAACGGTCGGCACGGCCATTCTGGGCATTTATCTCTTCGCCGAGCCCGCGACGGCGATGCGCCTTGTCTGCATCGGACTGATCGTGTCCGGCATCCTCGGCCTCAAGTTAGCCTCAGGCTAGCTCCGGCGGTTATGGTTGGAGGATCATGACTGCATTCGCTCACATGAGACCGAGGTCGGCGGCGCGGGGGCTGAGAGCCTTCGTCGTCGTGGTCTGCCTCGTGATCCTCGGTCTCGGGGGCTGGCGCGACTGGAGCGACCGCGAGCAGGAGATTGCCCGGATCAACGCCGAGAACTTGAATCTCGCCAAATCCCTGGTCCAGCACGCGGAGGACACCTTCGAGGTGGCGGACGCTCTCCTGGTGGACGTGGTGGACCGGGTCGAAGCCGGTGGCGCCCTCCCGAATGCGATCAAGAGGCTGGACACCTTCCTGGTGGAGCGGGTTCAGTCCCTGCCCCGCATCAAGGCCCTCTCGGTCTACGAGGAAGACGGGTTTCTCCTGTCGAGCTCCCTGCCCGGCCATCGGGGCAAGGTGAATGCCGAGAAACAGGCCTTCTTTCAGCATCATCGGGACTCGGCCAGCGGCGACTGGTTTCTGGGCCCCCTGATCCGCGATCCGCTCGGCGGCGATTGGGTGCTCACCCTGTCCCGCCGCATCGACAACCCGGACGGCAGCTTCGGCGGCGTCGCACAGGCCAGCATTCCGCCCCGGTACTTCGCCAATTTCTTCGGCCGCTTCAATATCGGCCAGCAGGGCAGCATCACGCTCCTGCACAAGGACGGAACGCTCCTCTCGCGCTATCCCTATATCGAGAACGCCATCGGGGCCGATGTCTCGAAGGAGCCGCAGTTCCTGGATCGACGAGGCTCCGGCGCCTATGAATATGTCTCCCTGTTCGACGGGGTGACTCGCATGGGCGGCTATTATCGCAATCCCATGTTCCCCATCGGGGTCCTTGCATCGGTCGGACAGGGCGAGGCGATGGCGAGCTGGAACCGCGAATTCGTGTTCCGCTCCGTGGTGATGAGCGTTCTCGTCGCCACCATCGCCACCCTCGGCTGGATCCTGTCGGCGGAACTGCGCCGGCGGGAGGAGGCGGAGGCCGAACTCTCGGTGCTCGCCGTGACCGACGGCCTGACGGGTCTCGCCAACCGGCGCATGTTCGACAGGCAGCTCGAGGCGGCGTGGCTCCGGGCCGCACGGGAGAAATCGCCGGTGTCCCTGCTCCTCGTCGATGTGGACCAGTTCAAGGCCTACAACGACATCTACGGCCACCAGGCCGGCGACGAGTGCCTGCGCACCATCGCCAGAGCGCTCGCAGGCACGGCCCGCAGGCCGGGCGATCTGGTGGCGCGGTACGGCGGCGAGGAACTCGTGGTTCTCCTGCCCGACCTCGACGAGACCGGCGCGGCGGCCGTGGCCGAGGAGATCCGCGCCAAGGTCGAGACGCTTCGCGTGCGGCACGAAGCCAATCTTCCATCCCGCACCCTGACCGTCAGCGTCGGCAGCGCGACCCGCATTCCGAGCCTGGACCGCTCCCGCCACGGCCCAGAGGATCTGATCACGCTCGCCGACGCCGCCCTCTACCGGGCCAAGCAGGACGGCCGCAACCGCGTCGCGACCGCGAAAGCGGCGTGAGCAGAAGCCTTCGCGACAACTGCAAGACGCACCACGCTGTCATTCCCGGCCGGAGCGCAGCGGAGGGGAAGGGAACCCATAGCGGCTCGCTTGATCGTGGATCCCCTTCCCGCACTGCGTGCGCCGGGGATGACACTCACCACGTCATGGCCGGCCTTGTGCCGGCCATCCCGATTGGAAAAGCCAAGTGTCCTTCGCATCGAGATCACCGGCACGAGGCCGGTGATGACGTGGGAGGGTGTTGCTCAACTTCCGGAACAACGCTTTATTCAGCGCAGGCCAGAAGAATCGAATAGCGCTTCAGAACGCAGACTCTTTGAAGGCCGGAAGCACGGAGCCACCCCACGCGCCGTGGTACAGCTCCAGCAGCCGCTCGGCCTGCGTGCGGCCCGAGGCGACGATCTCTTCCGCATAGGCGAGATGGCGCGTCTCATCACGGCCCGCTTCGTCGAGATATCCGCGCCGCTTGAGGCCCGCATGCGAGAGCGCCAAGGCATCGCGGGCGACATCCTGCACGGAGCGTCCTGCGATGCTCGCCTTCAAGGCGAGCATCGGCACGTCGGCGCGTAAGCCTTCGCGCTCCTGCGCGGTCCAGTTCTTCACCAGCTCCCACGCCCCGTCGAGCGCCGTCTCGTCGTAGAGCAGGCCGGTCCAGAACGCCGAGAGAGCGACGATGTGGTCGATGTTGCCCACGTCCGCGCCGCGCATTTCGAGATAACGCTTCAGGCGCACCTCGGGGAAGACGGTGGACACGTGGTTCGCCCAGTCGGATTGCGTGGCGCGCTCGCCCGGCAATTGCGCGAGCCTGCCCGCGAACAGGTCGCGGAAGGACGAGCCCGCCACGTCGTGATAGGTCGCGTCGCGCTTGACGAAATACAGGGGCACGTCGAGCACCCAGTCCACATAGCGCTCGTAGCCGAAGCCGTCCTCGAAGGCGAAGGCCATCATGCCCGTGCGGTCACGATCCGTGTCACGCCAGATCTGCGAGCGCATGGAGAGATAGCCGTTGGGCTTGCCCTCCGTGAACGGCGAGTTGGCGAAGATCGCGGTCGCGATCGGCTGGAGCGCGAGCGACACGCGCAGCTTCTTCACCATGTCGGCTTCGGACGCATAGTCCATGTTCACCTGCACGGTGGACGTGCGGTACATCATGTCGAGGCCGAGCGAGCCGACCTTCGGCATGTAGTTCGTCATGATGCGATAGCGCGCCTTCGGCATCACCGGGGTCTCGGCACGCGTCCAGAGCGGGCTCATGCCGAGGGTGAGGAAGCCGAGGTCGAGCCCCTGCCCGACGGCCTTCACGTCGTCGATATGCTGCGCCGTCTCGCGGGCCGTCTCGTGCAGCGTCCGCAGGGGTGCTCCCGACAGCTCGAACTGTCCGCCGGGTTCGAGCGAAATCGCTCCGCCGCCCACTTCGTCGGCAAGGCCGATGGGACAGCTCTCCTCCATGATCGGCGCCCAGCCGGTGCGCTCTGCCAAGCCCTCCAGCAGCGCGCGAATGCCCTTGGCCCCGTCATAAGGAACCGGCGTCGCATCCGCCGTATAGAACGGAATCTTCTCGTGTTCGGTGCCGAGCCGCCAGGCGTCCCGCGGCTTCTCGCCGGAGGCGATCCATTCCACGAGTTCAGACCGCGCACCAATGGGGGTCGTATCGGATACGTCCCGCGCCATGCATCACCTCATCAAAAAGCGCGTTCAAGGCGCGCCGACTTAGAGCATCGGACCCAAAAGTGGAACTGCACTTTTGGGACCCATCCGATGCTCCACTCTTTGAAGAGCGCATCGTTCGACCGGAAAACCGGGTCCACTTTTCCGTACGATGCGCTAAGCGTCGGGACTCAATAAGGGGCTTAAGGCCAAGGCGCAATGAGGGACGAGAGCACAAAACGACGAGGGCGCGGACGCCCTCGTCGAGGCGTCGGGTCCGCACGATGCGCTAGTGCCGGATCCCCGTCTCGCCCATCGTCTCCGCACTGAGCCAGTCGACCACGCCGGCCAGCGCGTCCCGGTTCGACAGGCCGCGTCCGACCGCTTCGGTATAGAGCGTCAGCTGCTGGTCGGCACTGGTGCCGCGGGCCACGATCCAGCGGGCGAGATCGAGCTCCCGCTGACAGCCGAGCGCCTTGGCGTCCTCGGCCACGAGGTCGAGCGTCTCGTCGAGCAGTTCCCGCACGGGCTTGGCGGTGCGCGTCCTCTCGTCGACGAAGCTGCCGTGGATGCCGTAGCGCTGGGCCCGCCAGCCGTTCTCGTCGTTGATGGCCCGCGAGGCGCCGGTCTGCCCGGCGTTGAGCGTGGTGTCGAGGCTCAAGTGGCGCACGAGGCAGCGGTAGAGGGCGGCGATCGCGATGGTGTCGTCGAGGCGCGTGCAGCTGTCGGCCACGCGCAGCTCGAGGGTCGGGTGCTTGAGCGACGGCCGGATCACCCACCAGACATAGGTGGAATTCTCGATGGCGCGGGCGGCCACGAGGGTGTCGATGTAGCGCTGGTAGTCCTGCTCGTTCTCGAACAGGTCCGGGAGCCCCGTGCGCGGCAATTCGCGATAGGCCGCGAGCCGGTAGCCGAGAAGGCCCGTGCGCTGCGCCTGCCAGAACGGCGAGGAGGTCGAGAGCGCGAGCAGCAGGGGCAGGTAGGGCTGGATCCGGTTCATGATGTCCACGCGCATGCCCAACTCAGGCACTTCCACATGGACATGCATGCCGCACAGGACATTCCGGCTGCCGAGCATCTGCAGGTCGTGCATGACCTTGCCGTAACGCGGCTGCGCCGTCGGGCGGATCCGCGACCAGACGGCGAGCGGATGGGTGCCGGAGGCCATGATGGAGAGGTCGAACTCGCGCGCAACGGCGCCCACGGAGGAGCGGAGACCGGCAAGCTGCGTGCGGGCCTCGGCGAATTCGAGCATGGGCTTGGTGGCGATCTCGATCTGCGGCTCGAGCATTTCGGGGTGGATGTCGCCCGAAACCTTGTCCCGGCAGGCGGCAAAGAATTCCCTGATCTTCCCCTTGGCGATATCCCGTTTCGGCGCATCGTTGACGAAGTACTCTTCCTCGATGCCGAACTTGAAATCCCAGCTCATTTCCTTGGTATCCTCTGTTCTTATTCAGAAATGACCTTCGCGCGTGCGGATCAGCCTGCGGCGACCCGGCCCAAACTCCGGCGCAATGGGGCCAGATTGGGGCGAATCGCCGTGAAACTGCTAAGCTTCTGAATCTATAGGCTGATTGAATTCAGTCTTTGTCGGCCGGTGTAATCAGGCCCAATCGCCCAGCACGGCCTGGACGATCGCCATCGCGGCCACAGCGGCTGTGTCAGCTCGCAGGATTCGCGGACCCAACGATACGCAAACACATCTTTCGTGGGCGGCGACAAGCGCTCTCTCCTGATCGGTGAAACCCCCTTCGGGGCCCACGATAACGGCCAGACCAGCTTGTTTGTTCCCAAGCTTGGCCAGGGCCTCGACCGGGTTGGAAACCGGCGCGTTCTCGTCGCAGAAGACGACCAGTCGATCCTTTTCCAAGCCCTTGAGAAAACGTTCCAAATCCTCTTCTTCCCGCACATTCGGAATCGCCAGGATTCCGCATTGCTCGGCCGCCTCGATGGCGTTGCTGCGCATGCGGTCGAGGTTCACCCGGGTGGCCTGGGTCCGCCGTGTCAGGACAGGCTGGAGAACGCCCGCCCCCATCTCCACGGCTTTCTGGACCATGTAGTCGAGCCGGGCATGCTTGAGCGGCGCGAAGGCATAGATGATGTCGGGAGCAGCTTCCTGGTCCCGGATCCGCTCCACGCAGACGAGATCGGCGGCCTTGCGCCCCTCGACCGCGACCTCGGCCCGCCACTCCCCATCCTCTCCGTTGAAGATCAGGACGGTTTCGCCCGCCTTCAGGCGCAGGACATTCAGGAGGTAATTGGCCTGCCCCCGGTCGAGCGCGATCCTGGACCCGGCCCGAAGGGGCGCGTCGACGAAAAGGCGGGGGGCGTTGAAGTCGTACTCGGCCATGGGGATCTTGTGCTGAACCGCCTCCCCTGTATCAAGTTCCTCCGCCCCGAGGGAGGGGGACGGCCGTTCTGGTCACTAAAAATTCAGGTGCGGGATGGCACAGCTTGTGTTTTAGGCGACCATTCGCCTCTTGGCCTCAAGGCTCCGAACCTGTTAACAGAACACAGGCGCGTGAGACGTCGCGTGCTAATTAAGGGAATTTTGGGCATGACGCACATCCGTTCGCACATCCTGGCTGCGTTTGCCGTCGCCGGCATTTTCGTGTCTGCTCCTGCCTTTGCGCAGTCGAGCGCCTGTCAGGAAGGGCAGAAGATCCTTCAGGAACGCCAGGGTCTCATCCAGCAGGTCAACAAGCTCACCAACGGCGGCAAGAATAAGAAGCTCGACCCGCGTGAGGCCTGCAGCATCTTCTCCAAGCTCGTGACGAACGGAGCGGCCGGCGAGAAGTGGATGACTGCCAACAAGGACTGGTGCCAGGTTCCCGATCAGCTCATTCAGAGCTTCTCCGAGGATCATAAACGGTCCCAGCAGTTCAAGGGCCAGGCCTGCGGCGCGGCCGCGAAAATGGCCGAGATGGAAAAGCGCGCCAAGCAGCAGGCCCAGCAGGGCGGTGCCGCCGGCCGGATGGGCGGCGGCCTGACCGGCACCCTGAGCATCCCGAAGGGCGCCCTGTAAGCCGAGTTCGGACGAGCCATGGAGCGTCCCGGAACGCCTTCCCTACCCGATGCCGTGAAGGGCCATTGGGTCGACCGGTGGGCGCCGGCGGGCCTTCGGCCCTACCTGCGCCTTGCCCGCATCGAACGGCCCATCGGCTGGTGGCTGCTTCTCCTTCCCTGCTGGTGGTCGGCGGCGCTTGCCGCCGTCGCGGCGGGACAGCCCTGGCCGAATCCGGTTCATTGCCTTCTCTTTCTGATCGGCGCCGTGGCGATGCGCGGGGCCGGCTGCACCTATAACGACATCGTCGACCGGGACCTCGACACCCGCGTCGAGCGTACCCGCCAGCGCCCGCTGCCCTCGGGGCAGGTATCCCTGAAAGGCGCCCTGGCCTTTCTCGCGCTCCAGGGCATCGTCGGCCTTCTGGTCCTGCTCCAGTTCAACGCCTTCGCCGTCGCGACCGGCTTCGCCTCGCTGGGAGTCGTCGCCCTCTACCCCTTCATGAAGCGCTTCTTCTGGATGCCGCAGATCGTCCTGGGCCTTGCCTTCGCCTGGGGCGCCCTGATGGGCTGGGCCGCGGCCTTCGGCTTCCTGAGCGGGGCCGCGATCCTTCTCTATCTCGGCAGCATCGCCTGGGTGGTGGGCTACGACACGATCTATGCCTTGCAGGACATCGAGGACGACGAAATCGCCGGAATCAAGTCCTCGGCTCGTTTCTTCGGCGAGAACGTGAAGCTCGGCGTCGGCATCTGCTATGCGCTGACCCTGGTCTTCATCACCGCATCCCTGACCCTCGCCCGGGCAGGCTGGCCGTCCTTCTTGGGCTTGAGCCTCTTTGCCCTTCACCTGGGTTGGCAGGTCGCGCGCATCGACCGGGCGGATGGCGCGGGCGCGCTGCGTCTTTTCCGCGCGAACCGGGATGCGGGCCTGATCCTGTTCGCGGCCATGACCCTCGACTGCTTCATCTAGAAACAGCGGTCTTTCGAAATGGAAGGTTTAGACAGGAGGTCTATGGTATCTCCTCCCAATAACCCCCATCTCAGGTTCGATGCTGTCTTCCTCAACCCAACCGATCGCCACTCTCGCACCTGCCGTCCGTGACGCCGCCCGCCGGGCGGGCGAGATGGCCCTGCCCTATTACCGTGCCGGCGCGCAGACGGCCGCCAGGCTCTGGTACAAGGGGCAGAGCTCTCCGGTGACGGAAGCAGACATTGCCCTCGACACTTTCCTGAAAGAGCACCTGTCCGCGCTGTTTCCCCAGGCCGGCTGGCTCTCCGAGGAAACGGCCGACGATCCATCGCGCCTAGACCAAAGCTATGTCTGGATCGTCGATCCCATCGACGGCACGCGGGCCTTTGCCACAGGACATTCCGACTGGGCCATCTCCATCGCCCTGGTCAAGGACGGCAGGCCTGTGCTCGGCATCCTTCACGCTCCGATCCATGAGTGTCTTTATGAAGCACGGATCGGCGAAGGGGCCTGGTGCAACAGCGAGAGGCTGTCACTGGCGCAGGATGGCGACTTCTCCCGTGCCCGGGTCGCGGGTCCGAAGCCGCTCGTGGACCGGTTCGAGCGCCAAATCGGCCCGGTCGAGCGCCTGCCCAAGGTGCCGTCCCTGGCACTCCGGCTGGCCCGGGTGGCGGAAGGCACCATCGATGTCGGGCTCGTTTCCGCCAATGCTCAGGACTGGGACATCGCCGCCGCCGACCTCATCCTGCAGGAAGCAGGCGGCCTCCTGACGGGGCTCGACGGTTCGATCCCGATCTACAACAGGCCTCAGCCGTCTCACGATGAGATGATTGCCGTTGCGTCACGGTTGCATCCTCGTGCTATTGGAGCCATGAGAGCCTGACATCGTCGGCTCGTTCCGACACCACCCCTTCCAACACTCTTCAGAAGAGCCCTATCACCATGACCGACACGCCTGGCAAGCAGCTCCTGCATCTGGTTTTCGGCGGCGAGCTCGACAGCCTCGAATCCGTCGATTTCAAGGATCTTTCCAAGCTCGACATTGTCGGAATCTACCCGAACTACGCCAGCGCCCATGCGGCCTGGAAGGCCAAGGCTCAGGCCACCGTGGACAACGCGCAGATGCGCTACTTCATCGTCCACCTCCACCGCCTTCTGGATCCGCAGAACGGCTGACCTTTCAAGTCGTCATGGGTCTCATGAAGCGCATCATCCGGTCGCGGGCCGTCCAGGAAGCCCTGGGCTTCGTCGTCGCGGGCTATCTCAAGTTCGTCCAGCGCACGAACCGGTTCGTCATGGAACCGGCCGATGCCTATGATCGGATCGAGATGCCCGTGATCGCCGCCATGTGGCACGGGCAGCACTTCATGATCCATTTCGCCAAAAGGCCGCAGGACCGCGCCGCGAGCCTCGTGTCACGCTCGGGCGATGGCGAGTTCAATGCCGTCGCTTTGCGCCACCTGGGCGTGCGGGCGATCCGCGGCTCCGGCGCGCGCGGCCGCGACATCCGCAAGAAGGGCGGCGCGCAGGCCATGCGGTCCATGCTGCGGGCCCTGAGCGACGGGGAAATGGTCGTGATGACCGCCGATATCCCGAAGATCTCGCGGGTCTGCGGCCAGGGCATCGTGACGCTCGCGCAATTGTCCGGCCGCCCCATCGTGCCCGTTGCCGTGGTCACGAGTCGCCGCATCGATTTCGACAGCTGGGACAAGGCCAGCATCGGCCTGCCCTTCGGGCGCGGGGCGATGGTGCTCGGCGAGCCGGTGCATGTGCCGCGCGACGCGGACGAGACGACGCTGGAAGCCTTGAGGAGGACCGTCGAACGCGAACTCGACCGGGTCCACGAGCGGGCCTATGCTCTCGTCGGATCGAAGGATCCGGGCGCCAAGCCTCATTCCGTGCTCATGGAAGGTTCCCGGGCATGAGTTTCCCGATCCTCTTCAAAGCCTATCGCACAGCGGTGTCCGTGCTGGAACCGGCCGTGCTCGGCCTCCTGTATTGGCGCCAGCACAAGGGGCGCGAGGACCGCACGCGCCTCGGCGAGCGGCAAGGTTATCCCAGCCGACAGCGGCCCAAGGGCCACCTGATCTGGGTTCACGGCGCCAGCATCGGCGAGACCCTGTCCCTTCTGCCCATCGTGGAACGTATGACCCAGCGCGGCCTGACGGTCCTGGTCACGTCGGGAACGAAGACTTCCGCGTCTCTCATCGCCCGTCGGCTCCCGCCCGGGGCCATCCATCAATTCGTCCCCCTGGATGTGCCACGTTATATAAGGCGGTTCCTGGAGCACTGGCAGCCCGACCTCGCTCTCATCGCCGAATCCGAGATCTGGCCGAACACGATCATGGCGCTCGCCGAGCGCGACATCCCGCTCGTCATGGTGAACGGGCGCATGTCGGACCGTTCCTACCGCCGCTGGCAGAGAATGCCGCACATCATCAAGGGCCTCTTGGAACGGTTCGCCCTGTGTCTCGCCCAGACGTCCGAGGATGCCGAGCGACTGGCGCGGCTCGGCGCTCCCCGGGTGATCGTGACGGGCAACATCAAATTCGACGCGGCCCCTCCCCCGGCTGATCCCCGCGTGGTGGCGCATCTTTCGGGCATGATCGCGGGCCGTCCCGTCTGGCTTGCCGCCAGCACGCATCCGGGCGAGGAAAGCGTGGTCATCGCCGTGCATCGCGCCCTGGCGAAGCGTTATCCCCAACTGCTCACCATCATTGCCCCACGCCATCCCCACCGCGGCCCTGAGGTCGCGGCCCTGTCGGGTCAGGCAGGCCTGCGGGCGGCCCGTCGCTCCGAGGGCATTCACCCGGACCGGGCGACGGATGTCTACGTAGTCGATACGGTAGGCGAAATGGGCCTGTTCTACCGGCTCTCCCCCGTCGTCCTCATGGGCGGCACGATGGTGCCCGTCGGCGGGCACAACCCGATCGAGCCGGCCAAGCTGGGCGCCGCCATCCTGCATGGCCCGCATGTCCATACCGCCACCGAGATCTATGAGGCCATCGATCAGGCGCGAGGCGCCGTGATGGTCAAGGACAGCGCCACCCTGGCCCGGGCCGTCAATGAATTGCTGAGCAACGCGGCCCTGACGCGCGACATGGCCCGCAAGGCCGGAGAGGCCGTGCAGGCGCTCGGCGGCGCCGTCGACCGCACCATGCAATCCGTCGAGCCTTTCATCGTCCAGGCGAAGCTGGGGGCGCGCCGCTGATGCGCGCGCCACGCTTCTGGTGGCACCCCTCCCCCACGCTGCCGGCCAACCTGCTGCGCCCGGCGAGCATCGTCTATACGTCCATCGCGGCACGGCGGATGCGCCGCCCCGGCGAGAAGGCGGACCTTCCCGTGGTCTGCATCGGGAATTTCACCGCAGGGGGCGCCGGCAAGACCCCGACGGTGCTGGCGGTCGCCCGGATTCTTGAAGCCGCGGGCGAGAGCCCGGCCTTCCTGTCACGGGGTTATGGCGGAAGCCTTCTGGGTCCCGTCCAGGTCCGCACGCCTGAGCATACGGCCGCCGACGTGGGCGACGAACCCATCCTGCTCTCAAGGACGGCCCGAACCATCGTGTCTCGCGACCGTCCGGCAGGGGCACGACTGGCCTATGAGGCCGGCGCGACCGTCGTGATCATGGACGACGGGCTTCAGAATCCGTCACTGATCAAGGATTGCGCCATCGCGGTCGTGGATGGCGCGACCGGGATCGGCAACGGATTGCCGTTGCCGGCCGGGCCGCTCCGGGCCCCGATGGACGTGCAATGGCCAGCGATCGACGCGGTTCTCATCATCGGCGATGGGGAGCCGGGAAGGAAGGTTGGCGAAGAGGCCGGACGGCGCGACAAGCGCGTGTTCGAGGCAAGGCTTGAACCGCCCCCGGAGGCGGCCCAGCCTCTCGAAGGCAGGAAGGTCCTGGCCTTTGCCGGCATCGGACGCCCCGGAAAGTTCTTCGAGACCCTGCGCGCCTGCGGGGCCGTCGTCGAAGCCGCTCACTCGTTTCCCGACCATCATCGCTACACAGCCGCCGAGCTCACCACTCTGCAAAACGAAGCCGAGGCACGCGGACTTACGGCCGTGACCACGGAAAAAGATTTCGCCCGGATCGCGGCGGTACGGGATACGAGGGCTTGGCCGGACCTGATGGTTCTGCCCGTGCGGCTTCGGATCGGGAACGAGGCGGGACTGCGCAACCTGCTCCTGCGCCGGATCAGCGAAAGGCGTCTGCGCGCCACGTGAACGGCGATGGGCGTTATCGACGCGCGGGCTGACCCGTGATGCGCATCATGACCGCCTCGGGCGAGGCATAGGCCTCCTGCCTCTCGACACTCCAGTATTTCAGCTCGTCGAGCGGAATCTCGACGCCCGTGACCGCGCAACGCACATAGGCCCCGGGCTTCACGACCCGAAGGTTGCTGTCGAGATATTGCACGACGGCTTCGCCGCCGCTGCGTTCGATCTTGTTCAACATCGATGACATCGAGAAATGCGTTGCGCCTTCTTTCACATAAGCAGGTGAGCCGAGGATTTCCAATCCTCAATCAGAACAAAGCGCCCTGCTCCTCCGCCACCGCGAGCTTCGGCTTGGCCACCCGCGGTCTCGTCCCGATCCGCCCGCCGGTCGCATCCGCCTTGCCGTCGGCGAATTCGAGCACGAGGGCCTGACCGTCCAGCACCGCATCGGCCGAGTTGAGCGGCTGCCCGTCCGCGTCCCGAACCAGGGCGAAGCCGCGCTTGAGGACGGATTTGTAGTTCAGGCTGTCGAAGAGCTTGGACACCGCCTCCAGCCGGTCGGCCTTGCGGGCGATTTGCCCCTGCAGGGCCGGCCCGAGACGCTCAGCCACCCGCCGGGTGAGTTCATGCCCTTGCGCAAGGCGCGTCCGCTCGGCGCGCAGCAGCGCCTCGCGGGACACCACCAGGCGGCGGCCGATCTGCTTCAGGCTCTCCTCCCGCAGCAGGACGGAGCGGCAGACCGCGTTGTAGGGGCGCGGCCCCACGGCATCCAGGCGGGCGCGCATGCGGGCAACGTTGGCCACCGGCGAGACATGGGCCAGCTGGCGGGCAACCTTGAGCAGACGCTCCTCGTGGCCGCGGGCATTGCGGGCGAGCGCCGGGTAAAGCTTGGCGGCCGCGAGGTCGAGCCGCTGCCGCTTGGGCGAGAACAGGGCTTCCGGCGTCGGCAGGGCGCGGGCCGTGGCGCGCAGGTCCGACCGCCGTCGCTCCACGAGGCGAAGGGTCGCCTCCATGTGGCGGCGGGAGAGATCGTTGACGGCCGCCATGAGCTCGACCCGCACCGGCACCACCATCTCGGCGGCGCCCGTGGGCGTGGGAGCCCGCCGGTCGGACGCATAATCGATCAGGGTCGTGTCGGTCTCGTGGCCTACCGCCGAGACGAGAGGGATGGCGCTCTCGGCTGCGGCGCGCACCACGATTTCCTCGTTGAACCCCCACAGGTCCTCGATGGACCCGCCCCCGCGGGCGACGATCAGTACATCGGGGCGTGGGATCCGCCCATCGGGCTCCAGCGCATTGAAGCCGCGAATGGCGGCGGCGACCTCCGCCGCGCAGGTCTCGCCCTGCACGCGCACGGGCCATACCAGCACCCGGCGCGGGAACCGATCCTCCAGCCGGTGGAGAATGTCGCGGATCACCGCCCCGGTCGGCGAGGTGACGACGCCGATCACCCGCGGCAGGAACGGCAGGGGCCGCTTGCGCCCCTGGGCGAACAGCCCCTCCGCATTGAGCTTGCGGCGGCGCTCCTCGAGCAGTGCCATGAGCGCGCCGATGCCGGCGGGCTCGAGCGTGTCGATGACGATCTGGTACTTGGACGAGCCCGGAAAGGTGGTGATGCGCCCGGTGGCGATGACCTCCATCCCCTCCTCGGGGCGGATCTTGAGCCGGGCGAAGGATCCCTTCCAGATCACCGCGTCGATTCGGGCATTCTGGTCCTTCAGGCAGAAATAGGCATGGCCCGACGAATGCGGCCCGCGATAGCCCGACACCTCGCCCCGCAGGCGCACATGACCGAACGCATCCTCCAGGGTACGCTTGAGGGCGCCCGCCAGATCGGACACCGACCATTCGGGAGCATTCGAGGGAGCTTTTTCTGCGAACATGACGTGAACCTAATCCGCTAGGCCGCAACCTGCCAAGGGCGCGGACGCAACAGCTCTTCACAATGCGGAACTATCCCCTGTGCATTTCGCCGCGCCCGCGAAACGGGCTTGGTTTCGCGCTTTCGAGCTAGGCGCAAAGACCCGTTGGGGCTAAGAGCGCAGGCGGCACAGGGAGGCAAAGTCATGAACATTCTTCTCATCGGGTCCGGCGGACGGGAGCATGCTCTGGCCAGGAGCCTCGCGGCGAGCGCGCTGTGCGACAATCTCCTCATCGCACCCGGCAACCCCGGCACGGCGCAGCATGGCACCAACCTGGTGCTCGACGTCACGGACCACCGGGCGGTGATCGATTTCTGCCGCGTGACGAAGGTCGATTTCGTCGTGGTCGGGCCGGAGGCGCCGCTGGTGGCGGGCCTCGTGGACGATCTCCGGGCTGCAGGGATCAAGGCGTTCGGGCCGAGCAAGGCCGCCGCCCAGCTCGAAGGCTCGAAGGCCTTCACCAAGGATCTCTGCGCGGAGTTCGGCATTCCCACCGCCCCCTATCGGCGGTTCACCGATGCTGAAACGGCCAAAGCCTATATCCGCAGTTACGGCGTACCGATCGTCGTGAAGGCGGACGGCCTTGCCGCCGGAAAGGGCGTGGTGGTCGCCACCTCCTTCGAGGAGGCCGAGGCAGCCATCGACATGATGATCGGCGGCGGGCTCGGCGATGCCGGAGCCGAGGTGGTGATCGAGGCTTTCCTCGAAGGCGAAGAGGCGAGCTTCTTCGCCCTCTGCGACGGCACGCACGCCATCCCGTTCGGCACGGCCCAGGACCACAAGCGCGTCTTCGACGGCGACCAGGGCCCGAACACCGGCGGCATGGGGGCCTATTCGCCCGCCGCCGTGATGACGCCGGACCTTCAGGCCCGCGCCATGCGCGAGATCATCGAGCCGACGCTCGCCGGCATGAAGGCGCGGGGCACGCCCTATACCGGCATCCTGTATGCAGGGCTGATGCTCACCAAGGACGGGCCGCAGCTCATCGAATACAACGCCCGGCTCGGCGATCCGGAAACCCAGGTGCTGCTGCCGCGCCTGAAATCCGATCTCGTGACGGCGCTCCTGGCCGCCTGCGACGGCGTCCTGAACAGCATCTCCCTGCAATGGTCGGATCAGGCGGCGCTCACCGTCGTCATGGCCGCCAAGGGGTATCCGGGAGCCGCAGAGAAAGGCTCCGAGATCCGCGGCATTGACAAGGCCGAGGCCTTGAACGACGTCATCGTCTTCCATGCCGGCACGAAACAAGACGGCGACAGGATCGTTGCCAATGGCGGGCGCGTGCTCAACGTCACGGCATTGGGACGCACGATCTCCGGGGCACAGGCCAAGGCTTACGAGGCGGTATCGCAGATCGACTGGCCCGAGGGTTTCTGCCGCAAGGATATAGGTTGGCGCGCCGTGGAGCGCGAGCGGAACTGACCATCACATACTTCTATCGAGGGATAACGCAACGGTAGAAATTTCTCGTTAGAGTTGCGCCACAGTTTCTTGGATGGGTACAGTCCCTTCCGCGGCGAAATGCTCTACCTTCTCGCATCATCCTGTCCCGAAACGGCGAGCATTCCTCCATGAGCGACGATCTCTTTCCCGGTTTCGAAAGCCACTGGATCGATACGGAGGTGGGACGCATCTTCGCACGCTCGAAGGGCAACGGAAGGCCGCTGATCCTGCTGCACGGTTTCCCTGAGACGCATGTCATGTGGCACCATCTCGCGCCGACATTGGCCGAGACTTATAGGGTCGTCTGCATGGACATGCGCGGCTATGGCTGGTCCGCCGCGCCGAAAGGCGATTTGAAGCACGAGACCTATTCCAAGCGCGCCATGGGCCGGGATGTGATCCGGGTCATGGAAGCGCTGGGCCATGTGCATTTCGCCGTCGCAGGACACGATCGCGGAGCCCGCGTGGGCTATCGGCTCGCCCTCGATCATCCGGGCCGGGTGGAGCGGCTCGCCCTTCTCGACATCCTGCCGACCTATCATGTGTGGGAGCAGATGAAAGCGGGGACGGTTCCAGAAGCGCACTGGGGCTATCTCTCGCAGTGTTACCCGAAACCGGAAGAGGAGATCGGGCGCGATCCGATCCCCTATTTCGAAGGCCTGATACGACAATGGTCGGCCGCGGGCGATCTCAGCGCCTTCGATCCCAGAGCGCTTCAGTTCTACTGGCAGAGCTGCAACGAACCCAGCCGCATCCACGCCTTCTGCGAGGATTACCGTGCCGGCGCGACGCAGGACGTGGAGGCCGACGAAGCGGATCTTGCCGCGGGCAAGACGATCCAATGTCCGACCTACCTGATCTGGAGCGATTATTACCTCGTCAGCGGCCCGGTCGGCGACCGGAAGCAGCCGCTCGACATCTGGCATCAGAGCTTCGCCCCGAACGCAACCGGCACCGGCGTCAGCTCGGGACATTTCGTGGCGGAGGAAAACCCGAGCGCGACGCTGGAGGCCTTGCAGGCGTTTTTGCAGGCGTAATGCGCTCACGCAGATGAGCCGCACACTTCGTGCGTTGTCAATGTCTCAAGATCAGATTGACCTAATGCGACGCTCACGTCTGTCTTGTTTCCGCGCCTTCCAACCGTCGTGAGGTGGATCCCCTTGTAGAGGTTCGTCAAAGTCTTTACTAAACATTATTACCTTTCAGGGGAAGACAATGGCATCAACAGTCCCGAGCAAGATAAGTTTCCAAGGTGTCGGTTCAAGCAGCCACGTGACACGATACAGCGACGGCAGCTTTCTCACGGTCTGGACGACTTCAGACGATCACAATGCCTACGTTTACGGCAGGGTTTTCAATACCGACGGCACCGTCAAGAAAGACACCTTCTTGATCGATTCCAAAGCCGGGGCCTCGTACACCGATGTGAACGCCACCGCGCTCAGCGATGGCCGTACGGTAATTGCTTGGACAACGAACGATGGCCTTGGAAAGATTGTCGGAAAGGTGCTCAACGGAATGTATACCCCGGCGAGCGAACTTCTTGGGCTCGGCTACAGCCCAGCATCCCTCGGCCAGAGTAACGCCAGTGTCTACGCACTTGCGAATGGTGGCTTCACACTTATCCATAGAATTGGGTATTCTCCGGAGGAAAATTACGGTTCCGTCTACAGTGAAGGTCCTAATGGCTGGGAATCTATAGCAGCCAATCTAATACGGGCTCCAAATTATCCCGAATTCGACCATCACCCGTTAGCGGCACTATCAAACGGTTTATATGCTGGAACTTATCTTTCATCCACGCCGGAAGGGCCACAGCTTTGCGTTAGGATATTAAGCAGCGAGGCACAGCCTACTTTTCATGAAAAGTTGAGCAGTTCGCCCGTAAGCCTCAATATTTCGTCGGTCACTCCTCTCAACGATGGCCACTTCATCGTTGCCTGGTTGGACGGAAATATGATCCGTACGCAGACATTTGGGCCTGACGGTTCGACCAGCCCTCAGAATGCCATCAGCATTCCTCTTCCGGAAGGCCAACTCATGGAAGCACCCGTGATCAGCCAGCTCGAAAACGGCGGCTTTGCAATCGCGTTCCGGGTCTATGCTGGCAACGGTGATGATGTCTACACTACCGCCTTTGCCGCCGATGGATCGGTGATCGCCGGGCTCACGCATGTCGGCACCAGCACTGAACTCGATCAGTGGAATCCGTCCATCATCGCCCTCAAAGGCAACAGCTACGCGGTCTCGTGGCTGAGCGAGACAGACACTGGCTCTCAGTTCTTCGTCGAAGTGATCGGCGTCGCAAGCGAGCCGCTTCCGCCCCTACCCGTCAATTCCACCTGGACAGGCACCGACGGCGACGACACCAGAATCGGCACCGACCTGTCTGAGATATTCAAGGGCCTCGGCGGCAAGGACAATATCGACGGCGGGGCCGGCAACGATACGATCTGGGGAGGTGCGGGCAATGACACTCTGAAGGGCAATGCAGGCCTCGACATTTTCGTCTTCGACACCAAGCCCAACAAGAACAGCAACAAGGACAAGATTGCCGATTTCCAGGTCAGGGACGACTCGATCTGGCTCGACAACAAAGCATTCACGAAGCTCGGCAAGAAGGGTACGGAGGACAAGCCGACTCAGATCAGCAAAGCCTTCTTCACCGTGGGCTCGAAGGCCAAGGACAAGAACGACTACATCATCTACGACAAGGCCAAGGGCATCCTCTACTACGACGCTGACGGTTCGGGCAAAGGCAAGGCAGTGGAGTTCGCTCAGCTCCCCAAGAAGCTTGCCATAACTTACAAGGACTTCTTCGTCATCTGAGATGTCTTAACGTCTTTCCCCAAAGAACCCCTTCAGCAACTCCCCTGCCTCCCTCTCGCGGATGCCGCCGTAAACCTCCGGGGCGTGGTGGCAGGTGGGCTGGTCGAAGAAGCGCACACCGTTGTCGACGGCGCCGCCTTTCGGATCATGGGCCGCGTAATAGACCCGCCGGATGCGGGCAAACGAGATGGCTCCCGCGCACATGGTGCAGGGCTCCAGGGTCACGTAGAGATCGCAGCCGGAGAGCCGCTCGTCGTCCAGCGCCTCGCAGGCCCGGCGGATGGCGAGCATTTCCGCATGGGCCGAGGGGTCCCGCAGCTCGCGCGGGCGGTTGCCCGCCGAAGCGACGATCCGGCCGTCCTTGACGATGGCGGCCCCCACGGGCACCTCCCCGCGCGCGGCGGCGGCGCGGGCCTCGTCGAAGGCCACGCTCATGGGATCCGGCCGTCCCGGATCAAGCGGCTCATGATCGGCGTTATCCGTCAACCGGTTCGCTCCTTAACCCTCGCTTCTCTGGAACTCCTCTGCTATCAGGCTCCCATGACCGACAGCAACGACGATAATCGCAGGGGCCGTTCCTCCGGACGCTCCGACCGCGGCCGCCCCTCCGGTGACAGGCCCCCCCGCAAGCCCCGCGAGGGTGGCGAGCGCCCCTTCCGCGCCCGAGGCGACGACGACCGCCCGCGCAAGCCCCGTGAAGCCGGCGACCGGCCCTTCCGCAGCCGCGACGGTGATAAGCCGTTCCGCCCACGCGGAGAAGGTGGTGAGCGCCCCTTCCGCAGCCGGGACAACGATGAGCGCCCCCGCCGCTTCGAAGGCGGCGAGAAGAAATCCTTCCGCCCGCGTGGCGAGGGCGGAGATAAACCGTTCCGCAGCCGCCCTTCCGGCGACAAGCCGTTCCGCGGCCGCGCCGGCGAGGAACGCCCGCGCCGCTTCGACCGCTCCGCCGAGGATCGTCCGCGCCGCGCCCGCGAAGAGAGCCCGGTCGTGCGGGCCGAGCCGCAGGAGCCCGTCGAGGATCGGATCGCCAAGGTCATCGCCCGGGCCGGCGTCGCGTCCCGCCGCGACGCGGAGGTGCTGATCGCGGAAGGCCGCGTGACCCTCAACGGCAAGGTGCTGGAATCCCCAGCCATCAACGTGACGGCCGCCGACAGGATCACCGTGGACGGCGAGCCCCTGCCCGCCAAGGAGCGCACGCGCCTGTGGCTGTTCCACAAGCCGCGCGGCCTTGTGACCACGGCCCGCGATCCGGAAGGCCGCTCGACCGTGTTCGACAACCTGCCCGAGGACCTGCCCCGCGTGGTGGCGGTGGGCCGGCTCGACATCAACACGGAAGGCCTGCTGCTTCTCACCAACGACGGCGGCCTCGCCCGCGTGATCGCCCATCCAGACACCGGCTGGCTGCGCCGCTACAAGGTGCGCGCCCATGGCGAGATCAACCAGGCGGACCTCGACAAGCTCCGCGACGGCATCAGCATCGACGGCATCGATTACGGTCCCATCGAGGCGCGCCTCGACCGGATGCAGGGCGACAACGTGTGGATCACGATGGGCCTGCGCGAGGGCAAGAACCGCGAGATCAAGCGCATCCTCGAACATCTCGGCATGCAGGTGAACCGCCTGATCCGCATGTCCTTCGGCCCGTTCCAGCTCGGCGACCTCGAAGTCGGCCTCGTGGAAGAGGTGCGCACCAAGGTCCTGAGGGATCAGCTCGGAGAGGCGCTGGCCGCCGAGGCGGGCGTCGATTTCGAAAGCCCCGTGCGTGAGCCCATCGCGCCTTTCGGCTCGTCCAAGAAGCAGGACCGGGAGGAGCGCAGCGAGCGTCCCTCGCGCTTCGGCCGGGATCGGGACGACGAGCGCCCGCGCAGGCGCCGGGACGACGATGAACGGCCCTCGCGCGGCCGTGGCGGCGACCGGTTCGAGCGCGACGAGGAGGAGCCCAGGAAGCGCCCCTCCCGCCTCGATGTGAAGACGAGCGTGTGGCGGGCCGGCGAGACCGACGAGGATGCCCCGCGCAGGAAGTCCCCGCGTCGTGGCGCGGATCCGAAGGAGGCGCGTGCGGCGAGCGGAGAGCGCCAGCGCGAGCGTGTCGGCGCGATTGCGTTGAGCGAGGGCCGCAAGGTCGTCGTGGAGCGTCTCGTGCGCCAGCCGCAGGAAGAGGAAGCGCCCGCACCGCGCAGGGGCCGTGCCGCCGGCGGCGAGGACCGTCCCCGCCGTCGCGACGACCGCGATGCGGCGCCCGCCCGCCGTGGCCGCGAGGGTGGAGAACGCCCTTCGCGCCGTGACGACGAGCGCCCGCGCCGCCCCGCCGGCGACAGGCCCTTCCGAGCCCGGACCGAGGGCGACGAGCGCCCGCGCTCGCGCCCAGGTGAGCGCCCCTTCCGTTCCCGCGAGGGAGGCGAGGACCGCCCACGCAAGCCGCAGGGCGACCGTCCGTTCCGCGCCCGCGGCGACGATGACCGCCCCCGTCGCGGCCCTCCGCGCGGGGATGCGCCCTCGCGTGGTGGCCCGAAGGGCGGAGGCTTCAAGGGCGGCCCCCGAGGCGCGTCCAAGGGCGGAGCCTCGAAGGGCGGCTTCAAAGGCGGTTCGAAGGGTGGCCCGCGCGGCCGCCGCTGAACGAGGGGAACCATCAACCTCGTCCTGACAGGCCGGCTCGTCATGCGCTTCACTTTGTTGTCATGGCCGGCCTTGTGCCGGCCATCCCGATGCTGAAGGGCGCCGCGCTTTTCCCATCGGGATCACCGGCACAAGGCCGGCGATGACGGGAGAGGTTGCTGGTCCTTGATGATCCGAACTCCCAGGATGAGCTTTCCAGGACTCTCTCGATGAGGTTCAGACCATGAGAATCGTGGGCGGGCGCTGGCGCGGCCGTTCGCTCAAGGGGCCGAGCTCGGACGCAATCCGCCCGACCTCGGACCGCCTGCGCGAGACGCTCTTCAACATCCTCCAGCACGGTTACGACGACCCGATCGAGGGCGCGCGCGTGCTCGACCTCTTCGCCGGCACCGGAGCCCTCGGGCTGGAGGCGCTCTCGCGCGGAGCCGCCTTCGCGCTCTTCGTCGACGACGGTGCGCAGTCCCGCGGCATCATCCGCGAGAACGTGGAAGCCCTCGGGGCCGGCGGCGCCACCCGCCTCTTCCGCCGCGACGCCACCCACATGGGAGACGCCGCCCCCAACGCGCCCTTCTCCGTCGTCTTCTGCGACCCGCCCTACGGCAAGGAGCTCGCGCCCAAAGCCCTGCGCTCCTGCGCCGAGGGCGGCTGGCTCGTGCCCGACGCCCTCGTGATCGTGGAAGAGGCGCAAGGTACCGAGGTCGCGCTGCCGGAAGACTTCGAGGAAATCGAGCGGCGGGATTATGGGGAGACGAAAGTGGTGTTCGGGCGGTTCAGAGGTTGAGGCTTCTTATTCCGGCGCGGTTTGCGCTCGGCCTCGTTTTAGTATCCTGACACCCACGAAGGTTAAGATACCCCCGAGGCAAAGCGATACAAGCCAAGGACCTCGTGTCAGTCCTCCAAGAAGGCTGAAGAAGCCCGACACCAGGATAAGGAAGAGCCCCATTCCTAGGATCAGCAAGATTGCTATACTTGCCATAAAGGTTTCGAAGTATCGTGTTCTAGCCTGCCCTTTGATGATCAAAACTCCGACACCCAGAAGTGCGCACAAAGCGCCAATGACGGAATTGAATATGACCACCGGCATTTTACTGGACAGAATGGTCCGATAACCCAGGATCTTTTCTTCGAAACTTGGATCCCGGCGCACGAAACCCCAGTTTTCGGATCCGTCCTCCAACTCCCACAAATCATCCCTCTCATGATCCGAGAGGCCCGGGACGATTGGGCCCGGCCGGAAGGACGAGGGAGTAGGATCAAGTATCTTTCCTGCGGAGAAATCGAAGATGAGACACTGTTTCTCTTTCCCGCATGCGAGCGCCATCGAATGCGTCTTGTGACTTCGTGCCAGCAAACGTCCTTGCGCATCCAGGATGATGACACGCACAGGATCAGGACCGAAAATCCCATCCCCGTTCAGAAGTCTCGCTTCTCCCATCTCACCGTTTGGAAGAAGTATCTTCTCGACCTGCGTGAAGTAGGGGCGGTGCGCGAAAGCCGGACGGGCGCCCATAAAGGCCAAGGCAAGCATCAAAAGAAGGAAGTAAATCCGTTTCATCGGGAATATGTATCAGAGATATGGCATTTCGTAACTAAGATGCATTATCCTGAGCTTTCCTGTGGTCAGCTATCGCTAAAAGCCGCCCTCCCATTTCGAGGGTTGGGCCAAGTCGCACGCTGGAAGTACAGTTACTATGTAACATTGATTACAGGTTTTGAAGTCAAGCGGCGTGACGAAGATGATGGTCGGGCGCTACGCAGGATAAGGCCTACCCATTCTCCCACGACAAGACGGTTGTCCTATATCCGGTTTTGCATGACATTGCGTCACCGCGCCATGGGGCGCCTTACGTCTCGACGCAATGAGTGATCGCCATGGCCGCGCCGTTTCTCTGGGGAGCTTCGTTCTCGCTTCCGTCGGGAATCCAGTTTCCTCATATGACGGCGCTCAGCAACGGCACCTTCCTGTTCGTCGGGAAGACGGGGACGTTCCCCGATTACAAGCTCAAGGCCTGGATCTACAACGCGGACGGCTCGCTGAAGGCTGAGCAGATCCTGGACGTTCCGGATCACGGCCTGCCGGGTATAGGCGGGCAACTGGAGGTTCCGGCGATCGATCCGATGGCCGTGGAACTGCCCGATGGACGAATCGCGATCACATGGACGGTGTACACACCTAGCTCCGGGAATACGTACATAGCGCCCTGGGTCGCCATCTACAGTGCCAGCCTGACACCGATCGGAGTGCCCCGACCGGTTTTCGACCCTGTCTCCGGGGCTAAAGATTACGCGGAATCAATCGCAGCACTCGATGATGGTACCCTGGCCATCAGCGTCCGCGACGAAGCCAGCGGCCACGCCTATCTGCGCATCTTCAGCCCGGACGGTACACGCTCCGCCGCGTTGGATCTTGGTCCGGCTGGCGGCCCTCAGCCGGGAGCCGTTCTCACCGACGTGACCGCGCTGGACAATGGCAATGCCATCGTCGTGGTGCGCGAAAGCACATCGACCCTCAAAGGCTATGTGCTCACGCGGTCCGGCACCGGCGGGCCAACCCTGTCGGCTTCCTTCTCCATTTCGGCGAGCGCATCGCCGATCAAGGAAGGGGTCAAGGTCACCGGCCTAGAAGGCGGCGGCTTCGTCGTGACGTGGATGGAGCAAGGCTCGCCCGGAACGCCCGATTTCAACACCTTCCTGCAGGTCTACAACTCCGAAGGCGCTCCCGTCTCCACCGTAAAGCCCGTCTCGTCCCTTGCATTTCCGGAGCTTCTCTCGGCCGGGCATTCCGATGTGCTCGCCCTGCCGGACGGCGGCTTCGCCGTGGCTTATGAGAGAGCGACGGGATTGATTGCAGGGACTCCGGGGCTGGAGATCCATCTCGCCATCTTCGACAGGCACGGCACACGAATGGCCGACGATGTCCGTGTCAGCCAGCAAGCGACAACGGCGTCCATCTACCTGCATGAACTTCAGCTCATGGCAGACGGGCGCATTCTCGTTCGGCACTCGCATGGAATTCAAATCATCGACCCGCGCGACCACGCGATCGTTCTGACAGGGACGGCCGGCAACGATCATTACATCGGTACGGCCTTCGACGACACTTTCGATGCCGGTGCTGGCGTGGACAGGCTCGAAGGTGGCGGCGGCAACGACACCTATGTGGTCGACCATCCCGGCGACCAAGTGATGGAGAGGGCCGGTGAGGGCATCGACACGGCCCTGACGAGCGTCAGTTATGTCCTGGGTGCCCATGTGGAGCACCTCACGGCCACCGGCGCAGCCGCCATCAGCCTGACCGGCAATGAATTGGCGAACGTGATCACCGGCAACGCAAGCGCGAACCGGCTCGATGGCGGCGCGGGGAACGACATCCTGCACGGCAGTCTCGGCGACGATACGCTGGACGGTGGCGAAGGCATGGATGTTCTCGATGGCGGCGAAGGCTTCGACTTCGCCTCGTTTGCGTCCGCGTCATCGGGCGTGACCGCCAGCCTCTCCTGCGGCGCGGGCGATACCTTCATCGGGATTGAGGGCCTCCTGGGTTCGTCCTTCGACGATGTCTTCACCGGCCATGGATCCGCCGTTCTCATGGGTGGCCGCGGCGACGACACCTATTTCGTCGGCAACGGGGACGTCGTCGACGAAGCCGTCCACGAGGGCCGCGATAGTGTGATCGCGAATGGAAGCTACGCACTGAGAGCAGGTGCCGAGATTGAGATTCTCAGGCTCCAAAGCGTGTCGTCGAAAGCGAGCGCCAATCTCACCGGCTCGGACACCGACAATACCATCATCGGCCATGGCGGCACGAATACCCTCAGGGGCCTAGGCGGCAACGACACGCTCTCCGGCGGCTCCGGGAACGACAGGCTCTATGGCGGAACGGGCAAGGATGTCTTCGTCTTCGACACCGCTCTCAGCCGGACCAAGAACGTCGACCGGATCTACGACTTCGATCCGAAATACGACTCGATTCATCTGGAGAACAAGATCTTCACCAAGCTCGGCAAAGGCTCGGCCACAGGCATCAAGCTCAAGTCGGCCATGTTCGTGAAGGGGGCGGCCGCCAAGGACGGGAACGACCGGATCATCTACGACAAGGCGACCGGCGCGCTTTACTATGATCCGGACGGCACCGGCTTCAAACCCCAGGTCAAATTCGCCACGCTGAACAAGAACCTCAAGCTCAGCCACAGCGACTTCTTCGTGATCTGAGCGGCGAATGTCGGCCGCAGCCGCATTTGCCCAGTCCTGATCCAGCCGCTATACCGCCCCTTTCCCATTCGTCGCGAAGGAAAGGCCTTTCATGAAAGCGGTTCTCTTCGAGCAGTTCGGCCAGCCCCCGCGCGTGCAGAACGTGCCGGATCCGACACCCTCGGCGGAAGGCGTCGTGATCAAGGTAGAGGCGACGGGCCTGTGCCGGAGCGACTGGCACGGCTGGATGGGGCACGATCCCGACGTGGTGCTGCCGCATGTGCCGGGGCATGAGCTGGCAGGTACGGTTCTTGCGACCGGCAAGCAGGTGACGCGCTGGAAGAAGGGCGACCGGGTGACGGTGCCGTTCGTGGGCGGCTGCGGCCATTGTCACGAATGCCATTCCGGCAATCACCAGGTCTGCGAGCAGCAGTTCCAGCCGGGCTTCACGGCCTGGGGATCCTTCGCGGAATATGTGGCGGTCGACTACGCCGACACCAACCTTGTGGCCCTGCCCGACGAACTCGACTTCGCCACCGCCGCGAGCCTCGGCTGCCGCTTTGTCACGTCGTTCCGCGCCATCGTCGACCAGGGCCGCGTGAAGCCCGGCGAATGGGTGGCCGTGCATGGATGCGGCGGCGTGGGCTTGTCTGCCATCATGATCGCCAGCGCCATGGGGGCGAACGTGATCGCCGTCGATCTCACCGACGAGAAGCTCGCCTTCGCCCGGACGATGGGCGCGGTGGCGACCGTGAATGCGCGCGAGGCCACCGATGTGGTCGGCACTGTTAAGGAGATCACCAAGGGGGGCGCGCATGTGTCCATCGACGCCCTGGGCCATCCGGCGACCTGCTTCAATTCCATCGCGAACCTGCGCCGCCGCGGACGTCACGTGCAGGTCGGCCTGATGGTGGGAGAGCATGCCCGCGCGCAGGTGCCGATGGCGCAGATCATCGCCCATGAGCTGGAGGTCTACGGCAGCCACGGCATGCAGGCCTTCCGCTATCAGGACATGATGGCCATGATCCGCACCGGCAAGCTGGCGCCGCAAAAGCTCGTCGGCCAGCATATCGGCCTCGACGAGGCCCCCGCCGCCCTCATGGCCATGGACCGGTTCGAAGGCCTGGGGATCAGCGTCATCACCCGCTTCTGAGCATCAATGCGGTTGACCGGCATTCACCCTTCCGGTCGAAAACAATCGCCTTCCGGGCCACGCATTGGTAGAGAGCATGCCGACATGAGGATTGGGCCAGGCCAGTGACGGAGACGGATGCCATTGTCGCGCTGATCGCGCTCTTCGAGCGCGAGGGCTATGCGCGGATCGAGCCGCCGGTGCTGCAGCCGGCGGATGTGTTCATCGAGCTTTCGGGCGAGGATATCCGGCGGCGCATGTTCGTGACGCAGGACGCCTCGGGCGAGGAACTGTGCCTGCGGCCCGAATACACGATCCCGGTCTGTCTGCATCATCTCCACCGGCATGGCGCCCAGCCCTCCGGCTATTCCTATGGCGGGCCGGTCTTCCGCATGCGCCCGGGCGAGAGCGGCGAGTTCCTGCAGGCGGGGCTGGAATCCATCGGCCGCAAGGACGTCTCGGCCGTCGATGCGGAGATTCTCGCCCTCGCCCTGGACGGTCTCAAGCAGTTCGGCGGCCCGGCCCCTATCGTCAGGCTGGGCGACATGGGCCTGCTCCATGCCCTGATCGATGCCTTGGGAATCGCGCCGGCCGCCAAGAGGCGGGTGATCCGGGCCATCGTGTCGGGCCAGGGACTGGCGAGCCTTGCCGAACCCGACGGGTCCGGCGCCCAGGAGCATGCGGGCCTGCTCGCCGCCATCGAGGGACAGGCGCCCCAGGCCGCCAAGGCCTTCGTGGAGGACATCCTGTCGATTGCGGGCATTGCCCGCGTCGGCGGGCGCAGTGCGGGCGAGATCGCCGAGCGCTTCCTGGCCCGCGCCGCGAACCGGACCGGCCTGCCCGACGAAGCCCGGCAGGTGTTGGAGCGCTATCTCACCATCGCGGGCGATCCGGACCAGGCAGCCCAAACGGTGAGGACGCTCGCCAAGGACGCCGGGTTGGACCTCAACGGAGCCCTCTCCACCTTCGAGGCGCGCACCGGCTTCATGGCCGCGCGCGGACTCGATGTGAGCGCCTTCTCCTTCGCGGCTACCTTCGCCCGCAACCTCGACTACTACACGGGCTTCATCTTCGAGGTGCAGGACCCGCGCCGCGGCGACGGCAAACCGGTCGTGGGCGGCGGACGCTACGACCACCTGCTCGAACATCTCGGCGCCGATGCGCCGATCCCGGCGGTCGGCTGCTCCTTCTGGCTCGACCGTATCGTGGGGATGCCCTGATGACCGATTCCCCTCTCATTCTGGCCGTTCCTTCCAAGGGGCGACTGCAGGAGAACGCGGCCGCGTTCTTTGCCCGCGCCGGCCTCGTCTTCACCCAGTCCCGGGGCGCGCGCGACTATCGCGGCACGCTCGCCGGCGTTCCGGACGTGGAGGTCGCCTTTCTGTCGGCTTCGGAGATCGTGAGCCAGCTTGCCAGCGGCACGGCCCATCTCGGCATCACCGGCGAGGACCTGATCCGCGAGCAGATCGCGGACGCGGACGAAGCCGTGGAGCTGCTCACCCCACTGGGCTTCGGTCATGCCAATGTGGTCGTCGCCGTGCCGCAGGCCTGGATCGACGTGCGGACCATGGCCGATCTCGACGAGGTCGCGGCCGACCTGCGCGCGCGCCACGGCACCAAGATGCGGGTCGCGACAAAGTACGTGAACCTTACCCGCCGGTTCTTCGCCGAAAAGGGCGTAGCGGATTACCGGATCGTCGAGAGCCTGGGCGCCACCGAGGGCGCACCGGGCGCAGGCTCCGCGGAGCTGATCGTCGACATCACCACAACTGGGGCGACGCTTTCGGCCAATGCCCTGAAGATTCTCGATGACGGCGTGATGCTGCGTTCCGAGGCCAATCTTGTGGCGTCTGCACGCGCTCCGTGGACGGACCGGGCACGGGCTGCCGCGACCGCCGTGCTGACCCGCATCGCCGCCGAGGAAGAGGCTCGCACCAGCCGCGAGGTTCGCGCTGCGCTCGACCCAGCGCGGGCGTCCGCGCTCGTGGCGCTGGCGAAGGAGCACGGCGCGACCCTACCCTATGGCAACGCTCTGGGACGCGAGATCGTGCTGCATTGCCGGGCCGCCAAGGTGTTCGAGATCGTGGCCGCCCTGCAGGGCATAGGCGCCCAGGACGTCACGGTACGGGCTTTCGATTATCTGTTCCGCCCCACCAACGCGCTCACCGAACGCCTCCTGCGGCGGATCGGATAGAATCGTTGTGTATTCGCCTTCACCATGGCTTCAGGCTTGGTGTGCATCTTCACGAGAGAGAGTTGCCTCAATGCCCGAGGCCTCTTATGGTCCCTGCGCTTTTCTGTAGTAGAGGTTCCGATGAACGCGCTTCGACTTGCGACATGTCTGGTGGCCCTTGCCGCCGTCTCGGGAGCTCATGCCCAATCGGCCGCCACCCTCGGCCGACCGGCCGGCCCGACCCGTCAGGTGGATAACAAGGTCCCGCAGCCGGGCGAAACCGGCAAGATCTTCCCGTTGAATTCCTCCTGGGTGGCCGTCAGCCTGAACGGCAAGCCCTTCACCGGCGAGCGTCCGAGCTTCAGGCTCGACGACCAGCTCCGGGCCACCGGCTTTGGCGGCTGCAACACCTATGCCACCGCGGCCTATCCCCTGCGCGATCAGGGCCTGGCCGTCGGTCCCTTCGCCCTGACGAAGAAGAGCTGCGACAAGAGCACGATGGCCATCGAGCAGGCCTTCCTGGTGGCCCTCCGCTCCTCGGGCAAATGGGACATTCAGGGCCGCAACCTGATCATCCAGACCCAGAACGGCGGCCAGCTGATCCTGGAGCGCTCACTCTGAGGCTTTGGCTTCAACAAGAGTGAAAAGGCCGGCGTGAAGCCGGCCTTTTTCGTTGGTATCCTTTTGCCATGGCCGGCCTTGTGCCGGCCATCCCGCTCCCGTGAAGCACCGCGCCTTTTCCGATCGGGATCACCGGCACAAGGCCGGTGATGACGTGGAGAAAGCCCGTTACCTACTCCGCAGGCACCGTCTGCCGCAGATCCACCGGGGTCGAGAGGCCGCTTTCGGTCTTCTTCATGTCGACGCGCCGGTCGTGATAGGCGGAGAGCGTCGAGCGGTGGCCGATGGAGACGACCGTCGTGTTCGGCAGCTTCTCCCGGATGATCCGGTAGATCTCCCCTTCCGTGGGCTCGTCGAGGGCGGCTGTCGCCTCGTCCAGGAACAGCCAGTCGGGCTTCGCGAGAAGCGCCCGGGCCACCGCAAGGCGCTGCTGCTCGCCGAGCGAGAGGGTCTGCGCCCAGTTGCGGTCCTCATCGAGGCGCTCGGCGATCTGCGGCAGCCTGGCCCCGCGCAAAGCTTCGGCGATCTGACCATCCTCGTAGGACTCGGCCCGGCCGGGATAGGTGACGGCCTCGCGCAGCGTCCCGATGGGGATGTAGGGCCGCTGCGGCAGGAGCATCATGGTCTGCCCCTCCGGTACCAACACTTGCCCTTCCCCGAAGGGCCAGATCCCGGCGATGGCGCGGAACAACGTGGACTTGCCCGAGCCCGACGGGCCAGTCATCAGCGTGCGCTCGCCCGGGCGGAAGGTCAGCGCATCCGTATGCATCAGGGCACTGCCGTCGGGCAGGCGCACGTCGAGATCCTTCAGGCGAAGCTCCCGGACCGGCTCTTCGTCGACGATGAGCTTGCTTTCACCGCCGACCCGCTGGGCGGACGCAATCGCACCCTCGAACGTGGTGAGACGATCGAGCACGGCCTTGTAGTCCGCGAGCGTCGTATAGATCGTGATGAAGTAGGTCAGAGCCGACTCGACCCGCGAGAACGCGCCGACTACCTGCTGCATCTGGCCCAGCGAGATCTTGCCGATGAAGTAATAGGGCGCCGTCAGGATATAGGGCACCACCACGTTGGCCTGGAAATAGGCCGAGGTGAAGGTGTTGAGCTTGATGAGGCGGAACACGATCCGCATGTAGTTGTCGACGATCTGCCCGAACCGCCGTCCCAGGCTCTCCCGCTCGGCCTGCTCGCCGGAGAGAAGCGCCACCTGCTCCGTATATTCGCGCAGGCGCGCCAAGGAGAAGCGATAGTTCGCCTCCACGCGCTCCTGCTCGAAGTTGAGAGCGATCAGCGGCCGGCCGATGAGATGCGTCACCCAGGTGCCGAGGATGGCATAGCCCGCACAGACCCAGACCAGCAGACCCGGTATCTCCCAACTCGTCCCCGGAAAGGTGAAGCCCGCCGAGATCGTCCAGAGGATGGCCACGAAGGACACGAGGGTCGCCGCCTGATTCATGAGGCCGACGGACAGGGAATAGGTGCTTTCGACGAACTTGCGCAGGTCTTCCGAGATGCGCTGGTCCGGGTTGTCCGCGCCCCGTCCCATGATCTGCATCCGGTAATGCGTCCCGTCGCCGAGCCACTCGCGCAGGTAATAGGTATTGAGGAAGGCGCGCCAGCGGATGGAGAGCACGTTCTGCAGCAGCACCTCGGTCAGCGCCATGGCGACGAACACGGCCGCCAATGGCGTGAAGATGACGAAGAGCTGATACCAGAAAGCCGCGGCGTCTTTATCCTGCAAGGCATTGAACATGTCGCGCGAGAAGAAGCTGAGGCGGACGTTGAGGGCCACCTGAGCGAGGTTGATCGCGATGAGAATCGCGATCATCCAGGTGCCGATGGTGCCCTCGCGGGCCCGCACGAGGCCGAGGAACGGAATGCGGATGACGCTGGCGGCTTGGGACTCGATATAGAGATCGGTGATCCGGCAGATGGTGCGGACGACCGGCACATGGGACAGGCCATAGATGATCGCCCCGAAGGCGGTCGCGCCAAGCGCGGCGGAGGGCGGCGGGACATACCCCGTATAGTCACCCGTGATCAGGCCTGATGTGGCCCCGAGGACGAGCAGAACGAGCACGATGTGCGTCACCGACACCATCGCGAGGAAGATGCGAAGGAATTTCGGGATGTCCCGCCCGATATAAACGATCCCGACCAGGGCAAGGGTCGAGAGGGGCAGATAGAACGGAACGGCGACCGCCCCGGACAGGGAGGCCGCCAGAACGCCCAAGCCCAGGATTGCCAGCGCAATGCTCGCCTTGATCATACACATCTCCTGCCGGGATCCCGTTCCGGCGCCGTAGAAATCCGGAGAAGCCGGATCAATGGTGCTTGTGGCGAAAGAAAGGAGGAACTCCCGCTCTCTGCAAGCGATAGCAGCCTTGTGAGATGAGCAACAGGCCGTTATATGCCCTGCTCCGTTCGGAGAAAGCAGATTGTCCTGTTTAACGAACGAAAAGGTTGACTTAGAGAACGGGATGTCTCATGTGTCATATCGACATCCCGACGTCACTGAAAAGGCGACCTCATGAACGCCCCCCTTGGATATCTCGGCGAACAGACCGCCCAACGCCTGATTCCGGCGGAGGCCATCGTGCGCCTGGACAAGGTGTCGAAGACCTTCCCCGGCCGTGACGGTCAGCCTGTGACGGCCCTGCAGGAGATCAACCTCGCAGTGTCCCAGGGTTCGATCCTCGGCGTGATCGGCCGGTCGGGCGCCGGCAAGTCGACCCTGATCCGCCTGGTGAACGGGCTCGAGAAACCCACCTCCGGCAAGGTGATCGTTGATGGCGCCGACATCGCGGCTCTTCCCGAAGCGGCCCTTCGTCACGCCCGCCGCTCCATCGGCATGATCTTCCAGCACTTCAACCTGCTGTCCTCGCGCACGGCCGCCCAGAACATTGCCCTGCCGCTCGAGGTCGCCGGCTACGACAAGGCCGAGATCAAGACCCGCGTCGAGGAGCTCCTGGCCCTCGTGGGTCTCTCGGACAAGCGCAACCGCTACCCTTCCGAGCTCTCCGGCGGCCAGAAGCAGCGCGTCGGCATCGCCCGGGCGCTCGCCACCAAGCCGAAGGTTCTCCTGTCGGACGAGGCGACCTCCGCCCTAGACCCGGAGACCACCCGGTCGATCCTCGACCTGCTCGGCCGCATCAACGACGAGCTCGGCCTGACGATCCTGCTCATTACCCACGAGATGGCGGTGATCCGCAACATCGCCCGCGAGGTCGCGGTGATCGAGGGCGGGCGCATCGTCGAGCAGGGCGACGTGTTCGAGGTGTTCACCCGGCCGCAGCACGAGGTCACCCGCTCCTTCCTGGCCGATGAATCCGGCCGCGCGCTTCCGCCTTATGTGCAGAGCAGGCTCAAGACCGAGGCGACGCCTGGCAGCCAGGCGGTCGTCCGCATCGGCTTCCGCGGTCCGCACGCGACGGATCCGGTTCTCGCGCGACTCGCCCGCGATCTCAACATCGAGACCAACATCCTGTCGGGCTCGGTGGACGAGATCGCCGGACGGCCCTTCGGCACCCTGGTGGTCGGCGTGCCGGAGCAGTCCCTCGCCACCACGCTCGATTTTCTGAACAAGCACGGTCTCGACACGGAGGTCCTCGGCCATGTCGCCTGAGATGATCCGCCTCATCGCCAATTCCACCGGTGAAACCCTCTACATGGTCGCGGTCGCGGCCCTGATCGCCACCCTCCTCGGCCTGCCGCTCGGCGTGTTTCTCGCCACCTCCGGCAAGGGTGAGCTCTTCGCCGCCCCCTGGGTCAACCGCGTGCTCGGCGTCGTGGTCAACGCCACGCGCTCCACGCCCTTCATCATCCTCGTCGTCGCGATCATTCCCTTCACGCGCTTGATCGCCGGCACCTCCATCGGGACCAATGCAGCCATCGTGCCGCTGACCATTGCCGCCACGCCCTTCATCGCACGCCTCATCGAAGGTGCGATCCGCGAGGTGGACCAGGGCCTGATCGAGGCCGCGCGCGCCTTCGGAGCAAGTCCAATCCAGATCGTGCGCAAGGTGCTGATCCCGGAAGCCCTGCCCGGCATCGTGCTCGGCCTCACGCTCGCCGTCGTGTCGCTTCTGGGCTTCTCGGCCATGGTGGGCGCGGTCGGCGGCGGCGGCCTCGGCGACCTCGGCATCCGCTACGGCTATCAGCGCTTCATGCCCGAAATGATGCTCGCCGTCGTGGTGGTGCTCATCGTCCTGGTCCAGGCCGTGCAGAGCATCGGCGACCGCCTCGCCCGCCGCCTCAACAAGCGCATCCGTCACGCCTGATCGTTACCTAAGAACATCGTACAAGGAGTATCCGATGTCCCTCAAGAAGCTGGGGCTTGCCGCCCTCTTCTCGCTCGCCGCCCTGCCCGCTCTTGCGCAGCAGAACCAGACCATCCGTATCGGCGTCACGCCCGGCCCGCATGCGCAGATCCTCGAAGCCGTGAAGCCCATTGCAGCGAAGAAGGGTCTCGACATCAAGATCGTCGAGTTCTCCGACTACGTGGTTCCGAACACGGCTCTCGCCGGCGGCGACATCGAGGCGAACTCGTTCCAGAACCAGCCCTATCTCGACAATCAGGTGGCCGACCGCGGCTTCAAGATCGAGAGCGTCGCGCTCACCGTGAACTTCCCGATCGGGATCTACTCGAAGAAGCACAAGAGCCTCGATGCTCTGCCGAACGGCGCAACGATCTCGATCCCGAACGATCCGACCAATGGCGGCCGCGCCCTTATCCTCCTGCAGGACAAGGGCCTGATCAAGCTGAAGGAAGGCACCGGCTACAAGCCCACGCCGCTCGACGTCACGGACAATCCGAAGAAGATCAAGTTCGTCGAGATCGAAGCCGCCCAGGGGCCGCGCGTGCTCGACGACGTGGATGCGTCGATCATCAACACCAATTATGCGACGTCCGGCGGCCTCGATCCGGTGAAGGACCCGATTGCCCGCGAGAACCCGAAGGGTCCGTACGTGAACATCATCGCGGTGCGCAGCGAGGACAAGGACAAGCCCTGGGTGAAGGCCCTCGTCGAATCCTACCACACCCCCGAGGTGAAGAAGTTCATCGAGGAGAAGTTCAAGGGCTCTGTGCTGACCAGCTGGTAAGCGGGCATCGTCTAATGATCCGAAGGCCGGGCATCATGCCCGGCCTTTTTGTTGAGCGGATGCGCTCTCGACCAAAGCCGCCTTGACAAAAAAGCCGGCTAAGTTTCCTCATCGCATGGTTTCTTGAATCACAATGTCAGCCGGGCCGATGCAGCCCGGCATTCCGGGAGGAAATCTCATGCGACTGTCACTGCTGGGCCTCGCCCTCACGACGACCCTCTGCGCGGCACCTTACGCCGCTCAGGCTCAGGCGCCGATCACGATCTACTGCTCCATCCTCGAAGAGCAGTGCCGCGTCGGCGTCGCAGCCTTCGAGAAGGCGACGGGCGCGAAGGCCACGATGGTGCGCAAGAGCACCGGCGAAACCCTGGCGCAGATCAGGGCCGAAGCCGCGAATCCGCGCGCGGACGTGTGGTGGGGTGGCCCTGGCGATTCCCACATTCAGGCGGCCGAGGAAGGGCTGACGGCCGAATACAAGTCGCCCAAGCTGCCGGAGTTGCACGATTGGGCCCAGCGCTTTTCCGAGCAGGCCGGGTACCGCGCGACGGGAACTTACCTCGGCGCCCTCGGTATCGGATACAACACGAAAGTGCTCGAAAGCCGCGGCCTGCCGGAGCCGAAATGCTGGGCGGATCTGCTCGATCCGAAATACCGCGACGAGGTGCAGGTATCCGATCCGAACTCGTCCGGCACGGCCTATGTCTTCCTGGCCTCGCTCGTTCAGCTGATGGGCGAGGACAAGGCCTTCGACTACATGAAGAGCCTGCACAAGAACGTCAATCAGTACACAAAGTCGGGCGCCGCGCCGGTCAAGGCCGTGGCCCTGGGCGAGACCGGAATCGCCATCGCGTTCATGCACGACATGGTGACGATGATCGCCGAGGGAGCTCCGGTCAAAACCCTGGCACCCTGCGAGGGCACGGGCTACGAGACCGGCTCCATCTCCGTCGTGAAGGGTGGCAAGAATACGGAGACGGCGCAGAAGTTTGTGGACTGGGCACTTTCAGCCGAAGCGCAGAAGCTCGTGGGGGCGGACCTGAAGATCTATTCCATCGCATCCAACAAGAACGCGCCGGTTTCGCCGGATGCGCCGAAGCTCTCGGAGATGAAGCTGATCAACTACGATACGGCCAAATACGGCTCCGTGGCGGAGCGGACGCGCCTGCTCAAGAAATGGGATGCGGAGATCAAATCGGCTCCGAAATAGGCTTGAGCGAAGGAACGCTCTCGCTGCGAGGCCGGGCGCAATGCCCGGTCTTACAGAGCATCGGATCGACCCAAAAATGGGGCCGCTTTTCATGTCCGATCCTTTCATGACGCTTCAATCCTCTCTCACCTCATCCTGAGGAGCAGCCACAGGCTGCGTCTCGAAGGAGGTTCCAGAGTGCACTGGAGCCTCCTTCGAGACGGATTGCTCACGCAATCCTCCCAGGATGAGGGCTGAGGGTTGGGACCGATCCGGTGCTCCGCTCTTTGAAGAGCGTGTCGTCAAGTGCGGCCCGGAGCCGTTTCTCCGAAGATGCTGGTGCATCGAGCGGAATCGGCCGTCTTTCCACAAAGGCATCGTGGCCGCGCTGTGGCTTTACTTCTGCCGCGGTTCTTTCAAAGTTTCGCCGGCGGAGACGAGCTTCCCCTCCCGCTTCGCCCTGACGGCCTCCAGCAGCGTCCATGCGGCGTTGCGCACCTCATCCTGCACGGCCTGATCCCGGTCGAGTTCCTCGTGGCTGGTGGCGTAGGGCTTCCAATAGCCGATATAGCGCTCGAATTCCGCGGCTGCGCCCGCGGGCTCGAGATCCATGGCGCGCAGCCAGTCGGACAGGCTGCGGCGGACGCCGCCCGCGCCCTCCGCATCACCGTGAACGATGACGGAGAAGAGGCGTCCCTCCAGGTGCTTGGGATAATCCCAGCCCTTCAGCTCGAGCCCCTTCGCGAGATCCGTCTTCTTGCCCTGGGTCGATGTCGGGTCCGGATTGCCGCCATCGGCACAGACGAGCCGGTCCATCATCAGCTTCAGGGGAGACGAGACCTGATACCAGTTGACCGGGGTGACAATCATGACGCCATGAGCTTCCACCCATTTCGGGTAGATGTCGTTCATCCAGTCCTGGGTCTGTCCGAGCGAGTAGTTGGGGTAGCAGGAACAGGGCCAGTGGCACAAAGCGGCGGCCGTCGAGAAGCAGGCCTTGCAGGGATGAATGTGGCGGCCGTACTCAGAGGTCAGACGGCTCAATTCCAGTACTTCGACCTCGGCGTTTCCGGCGCTGGCGAGAACCTGACGGGCGATCTCCACGAGACGGTAGCTCTTGGACATCTCGCCGGGACAGGTGTGCTCGCTGCGCGACGAGGCCGATATCAGGAGGAACCGGGATGGAGCGCCCGGGTCCTCGTGCCGTTTCTGCGCCAGGTCGATCGCTTCCTTCGCGGCGATCCAGTCGACCGCGAGATCGTAATCGGGATCGGCGAAGCCTGGGCCCGCCTTGCGGGTCCTGGGGCTTTTCCTGTGATGGCTGTAAGCATCCCAGGCCGCGTCGGCGATCCGCTGAAGCTCGTCCCCCAGAGGATCGAAGGCAGGATCCTGGAACTGCTGGAGAAACCGTTTGCGGAACTCGGCCTGGTCGAGGGTCGGATCGGGTGTACCCTTCCGCGCTTCTGGGACGGACAATGCGAGCTCCTGCATCGAGAGACAATGTGGCAAGCCTGCAACGCGGGGTGGCTATGCCGGTTCCGGCATGGCGCCGGCCCGGGACGATCACTATTTGCTTATTCCAACCTGACTCTAATCTCCTGCCGCACGATCAATGGAGCAGTCTATGCCGACCATACCCACTGTCCGCCTGAACGATGGAAACGCCATGCCGCAACTCGGCTACGGCGTCTGGCGGGTCTCCAACGAGGAAGCCGCGAGCGTCGTCGGCGAGGCCATCAGGGCCGGTTACCGCTCCATCGACACGGCCACCATCTACGGCAACGAGGAAGGTGTGGGGCAGGCCATCAAGGCCGCGCCCGTCTCGCGCGAGGAGCTCTTCATCACCACGAAGGTCTGGAACGACCGCCACGGCTACGACAACACCCTGCGGGCCTTCGACGAGAGCCTCGCGCGTCTCGGGCTCGATCATGTCGATCTCTATCTCATCCACTGGCCGGTCGCGGGCAGCGAAGCCTATCTCGACACATGGCGCGCGCTGATCAAGCTGAAGCAGGATGGCCGCGCGAAATCCATCGGCGTGTCGAACTTCATGGTGCCGCATCTGCAGCGGCTGATCGGCGAAACCAGCGTGACGCCGTCCGTCAATCAGATCGAGCTGCATCCGGGCTTCCAGCAGAAGGAACTGCGCGAGTTCCATGCGGCGAACGGGATTGCCACCGAGGCCTGGAGTCCGCTCGGCCAGGGCACGCTTCTCGAGAACGAAGAGCTCGTCGCCCTCGCGCGCAAGTTCGACAAGACTCCGGCCCAGGTCATCCTTCGCTGGCATCTGGATAACGGCTTCATCGCGATCCCGAAGTCCGTCACGCCTTCGCGCATCCGCGAGAACCTCGATATCTTCGATTTCGTGATGGATGCGGAAGATGTGCGCGCCATCGTCAGGCTCGACGATGCCTCCGGCCGCGTCGGCCCGGACCCGGCTGTGTTCGGCTAGAGCTTTTTTCGGTGAAGTGGATCCGGTTCACCGTCAAAAACGCGGCAAATCAAAGCAAAGAGCTGATTCCATTTACATGGAATCAGCTGTAGGCATCGCCAAGAAGGCTACAAGTGTCCCTTTGCGGGTTCGCTTGTAGCCTCAAGCTGCTTGTAGATCACTTCGGCAATCGGCAGAAGCTCGGCACGGCTCACTTTTGCCGTCACCACATAGGACAGACCTTTGTCGATCCAGGAGCATGCGGAAACACCGTCCCGCTCCTCGAAACGGAAGGATGTTTCCGCCTCGTCTCCGCCTGAGCGGGCATAGAGCGTCAGGCGATTTCCGCCCACGCTCTCATACATGAATTGCGCCGCCGCCTCGCCGCTGTCGGGAAGCAGCCGCCCACCGATGAGGTGATAGCCCTGGGCATTCAGATTCGGCGCCGTCAGCGGCTTGCCCACGCGGCGCGACAGCCATTGCACGAGATGCGCCTCCTGGTCGGCGGGAACCTCCACGGGGTGCAGCCGCTCGCTGACATAGATGCGATGCGCCGCGATGGCGTTGTCGGCGACGCTCACGGCCTCCGCCTGCCTCTGCGTGCGGGACGCCCACCAGAAGCCGCCCCAGGCGCCCAAGACTCCGCCGATCGCAAGCCACGCCAGAACGGCGGCGAATGCCGCAGGACGCCATGGCGAGGAGCGGCGCCGCACAGCCATGATATTGGCGACGCGCAGTCGCGAGGGAATGGGCTCCTGAGCCTTGAAGGCGAGTCGCGTGCGCAGGGCCTCCCGATGCGCGCTCTCGCGCTCGACCTGTTCGGCCGTCCCCGGATGCTCGGCGAGATAGGCCGTCACCGCGTCGCGCCGCGACGACGGGAGCCTGCCATCGACAAAGGCCTGCAGATCGTCTTCTCCGATGGGTCGCTCGCCCGTCACTTCACTCTCCTCAAGGTGGCGCTGCGCCCGTTCTCCATGAACTCCCTCAGACGCGACCGCGCGCGGCTCAGGCGGGACATCACCGTGCCGAGCGGGATGTCCAGCACCTGCGCGGCCTGCTCGTAGGACAGGTCCTCGACACCGATCAGCAGCAGGATGGAACGCTGCTCCTCGGGCAGGGCATCGAGCCCCCTCAGGACGTCGTACAACCCGGCATGGCTTTCCGGGCTCATGTCGGGGGCCTGAACGTCGTTCAGGGCGTCCTCACCCACGCGCGTGCCGTGCGCCCTGCGCCGGCGCAGGCTGTTGATGAACAGGTTGCGCTGGATCGCGAAGAGCCAGGCCCGCAGATCGCCGTCGCGTCGCTGGCTCCAGCGGCTGATCGCGCGCTCCAGCGTATCCTGGACGAGATCGTCCGCCGCCTCGCCGTCGCGCAGGAGCGCCCAGGCGTAGCGGCGCAGGCCCGGTATCTGCGGTTCGAGAAGGGAGGCGATCTCGTCCAAGGTCAAGTCTCGGTTGGCGGCATCATTCAACGATGAACCGGCCCGTCCTGCAACACTTACGGTGCCGCGACATGCCAGACGTTGTTGACGCCGTCGCCCGTGACCTCGCCGGGCTTGGTGTCCTTCACCCAGAGATAGAGCGGCTTGCCCTTATAGGCCCATTGCTTGGAGCCGTCGTCGCGGGTCACCACGCTCCAGTCGCCCGATGCGGCGGCGGCGCCGGCTGCCATGAGCGGCGGCCAGTTCTGGGCGCATTGGCCGTTGCAGGCGGATTTCCCGGCCGTATCGCGGTCGAAGGTGTAAAGGGTCATGCCCTTGGCATCGACGAGGGCCTTGCCCTTGCTCGTATCCGCGACCTTCGCAGGCGCTGCGGTCTGTGCAAGTGCAGCGGATGCGGCGAGAAGGGCTCCGGCCAGGATTGCCGGACGCAGTAGCAGCTTCATGGGTGTCCTCCTGAGGTCGATGATGACCACAAGTCGAGAGACACCCCAAGCCCGGCCTTATTCCAGGCTCCGGGATAATTTTCTTCACCGTCCCATGGCGTTGAAGCCGCTCTCGTCGATGGGCTCGCGTAGTTCGATCCGATGGCGGCCGTTGTCACGGATCTGCGCCGTGCGAAAGCGGCCGTCGAGCTCGTCTTCGGGGTTCTGAAGGATATCCACCCCAGCCTTCCGCAGGCGTGCGACCTCCTTGTCCACATCGGGAACGAGCAGACTGATGACCGGCAGCCGCGTGACCGTCACTGCGGGGTCCTGATCCTGTTGCAGCAGGTGATCGACCTCGGTGACCTCCAGGAGAAAGCCGGTTCGCTCCAGAACGGCTGTGCGCCCCTGAACAAAGTTCTCGGAGCCAATCAGCCGAAACCCGAGCTTGTCCTGGTACCAGCGCAGGGTCTCGTCGAAATCCGGCGTTCGGATGGCCGTGGAACTGGGACGCGAGGCTGGCTCCGACTGCGCCCGAGCCGAAGGCAGTCCCGGGATGACGGCAGCCACGAGGAGAAGAGCCAGGCTGGCCACAATGCTGCGCCGTGATCTGGTCGAGAGTGAGGAACTGCGTGTCACGGAGGATCCCTCGTCGGCTGGAACTTAGCCGTCTTCTCTCATGAACGCCCTTCGGTCCAGATCGTTCGTCGAGGCTCAGGCATTCTCGGAATGCATCAGCTTCAGCAGGAGGGCTGCAAGCTGCTCCGCCTCCTCCTCCGAGAGTTTCCCGCCGATGGAGCGGTTGATGGCCGGACCGTAGACACCCCACATGCGTCTCTGGAGCGCCCGCCCCTCCTCGGTGATCTCGACGAGCTGGCGCCGCCGGTCCCCAGGGTAAGGCACCCGGCGCACAAGCCCGTCGCTCTCCATCCGGTCCAGAAGACGGGACAGGTTGTACTGCTCGAAGAGCACCGCATCCTCGATCTCCCGCGGCGAGGAACGGCCGTCGGAACGGCGCTTCAGATGCAGGAGCACGTCGTACCAGGTCAGAGCCGGAAACCCAGCGCCTTTCAACTCCGCTTCGATCTGGCCGACAACCGCCCTCCCCGCCCGGATGAGGCGGACCCAGGCATCTGTCACAGCATCCGACGGTTCCTGCACATCTTGCGCCACGGCAAAGCCCTTCATGCTTCCATGCAATTGCATCATGTTTGACATTTCGATGCAAGTGCATATAAGTATTCATGCAACTGCATGAAATTTCCAACCGGCTCTCGCCAAACATAAGGACCACACCGATGAAGCTATACTACAGCCCCGGCGCCTGCTCGCTCGCTCCCCATATCGTGGCCCGCGAGGCCGGCCTTCCGGTCACCCTCGTGAAGGTGGATCTCTCGAAGCATCTCACCGAGACCGGCGAGAACTACCGCGCCATCAACCCCAAGGGCTATGTGCCGGCCATCGCCTTGCAGGACGGCTCCCTGCTCACGGAAGCGGCCGCGATCATCCAGTACCTCGCCGACCAGCAACCAGGCGCCGGCCTTGCCCCCGCCAACGGCACCACGGAGCGCTATCGCCTGATCGAGTGGCTGACCTTCATCAGCTCGGAGATCCACAAGGGCTTCGGCCCGCTCTGGAACCCCACGACGCCGGATTCCGTGAAGGCCGCCGCGAAGGACCGCCTTGCCACCCGCTTCGCCTATCTCGACGAGACGCTCGCCAAGCAGCCCTTCCTGATGGGCGACACCTTCACGATCGCCGATGCCTATCTCTTCACGGTGATGAACTGGACGAACTTCCACGCCATCGATATCTCGTCCTTCAATAACCTGAGCGCCTTCATGGCCCGCGTGGCCGAGCGCCCGAAGGTGCAGGAAGCGCTTATGGCCGAAGGCCTGAAGCAGGCGGCGTAAGTTTTTATCGCGCATCGTGCGAAAAGTGGGCATGGCCCTTTCACACCGCACGATGCGCACTTCAAAACACAGACCATGGACACCCTCTCACCTCATCCAGAGGAGCAGACGCAGTCTGCGTCTCGAAGGAGTGTCCAGTGTCGTCTGGAACCTCCTTCGAGACGGATTGCTCACGCAATCCTCCTCAGGATGAGGGCCGAGTGTTTGAATGATATGGGTACGTCGTGCAGACCCGCAGGGTCACACGATGCGCCAGACATCACACGGTGAAGATGTCGTCCGCCAGCAGCAGCGTCCCCACCTTCAATTGCGCGAACTTGATCGCCGTGTATTTCGTGCCCGTGCCGTCCGCGTCGTAGGACAGGGCGCCGGTCTTGTCGTTGTAGATGATGCGGTCGCTCCTGTCGTGCGCCTGGGCGCCGATCCAGAAGGCGCCTTTGGTCAGCATGCCCTTCTGGATCTTGCCGAACACCGCCTTCGCCAGGCTGATCGAGTCGTCGGCATGCTGAAAATCCAAAATGCGGTCCACGTTCTTGGGACCGAGCTTGCAGCTGAACGCAAACGTATCCTGCCCGTCGCCCCCGGTCAGCGTGTCGTTCCCGAGGCCGCCGTTGAGATAATCGTGCCCGCTCTCGCCCGCGAAGGTGTCAGCCTTCTTGCCACCATGGAACGAATGGCTCTTGATCGGAGACATGATGGCTGTGGACGGTGCGACGGCGGGAAGAGGAGCGGAAGCATCCACAGGAGTGAGCGGTGCCGAAGGCGGCACGAATGGCCCTGTCGGATTAGGGGCTGGCGTCGTCGGAGCAGGCGCGGACGACACCGTCGGCAGGGTGAAGATCATGTCGTTGAAGAGCGCGAACTCGACGCCAGTGAGCACATCCACGCTATCGCCTGGAAAGCGCGAGTCTACGATAGTTACAGTGCCATTTGCATTGAGGGACACATCGTAGTCGGAGAAACGACCTGAGAACACAGCAATGTCTGTGCCGCTTCCGCCAATGAGAGTGTCGTTGCCGGCCCCACCATTGAGAATGTCATTACCGCCCTGTCCATCAAGTAAGTCGTGGCCAGCAGCACCGACAAACATGTTTGCGACGTCGTTGCCGATGAATCTGTCATCATCCGAGTTGCCGATCAAGTTCTCGACATTACGGACCGTGTACCACGCGATATAACCGACGTTATTGACCTGCTGTTCCTGAGTAATTCTCAGGTCGATGCTAATTGGCACGCCATATTGATAATTCTCCCAGGCGAATTTCAGCGTATCGATGCCCCCACCGCCATCGATGAAGTTATGACCGCCATCACCATAAAACGTTTCGGAGCCATCACCACCATAGGCGATATCGTCGCCTTTGCCGAGGTTGATAACGCCACTGACTGTTCCGCCTCGACCATCGTACACGTCCTCGCCGTCGAAGAGGAAGATATCACCCTCAATATGTCCCTGGTTTCTGATGATGTTTTGGCCGTAAGTAACTCCAAAAATAGCTTCATTGAAATCACCACCGCCTTTAATCAAACCTGTATTATTTATAACAAGCTTTGCATCTTGGCGGGAAAGAGATCCGAACTCTATGCCAGCACCATTGCTACCTCCTTCAATCGTGCCGGAATTGTTGATGATGATCTGAGCGCTATCGGACGGAACACTACCAGTAACTCTCCACTCAATACCAATATAATCGCTTTTGATGGTACCCGAATTTGTGATGGAAGCCTGAACACTCTCAACCGAAATGCCAGCGCCTGCTCCCCAGAGAGCGCCTGCATTGGTCAGGATGTTCGCCCCGTCCCCTTCCTGACCTGTAGTAAACTCAATACCGAACCGCAGGCCCGATACAGTGCCGGAAGTTCCGATGTTGATTGCCCCATGTGTGGCAATCGCCGTTGAATGTGCCGAGACCGTGCCGTCAATGAAGAGGGTGGTGTTACTTCCACAGTTGATGCCGTTGGCCCCGAAGCCAAGGGCTTCAATAGAGGCACCCTGGGAGAGAATGACGGTATCGTCTCTCACAAGGTCGAGTGCGTGGTCATAACTATCGTGCGTAGGCGGCAGCGGCCGCGTCTGATCAATCACGTAAATAGTCATGCTTTCCCCCGGCAGATAAATTTTCCTAATGTTATTATATTTCTTTAACCTTGGCAATATTAAACAAAAAAGCCCCGGGGTTTCCTCCGGGGCCTTCCGTTAAGTCAGAACTGTTCGGCGGGACTTCTTAGAAGTCCATGCCGCCACTCAAGTCCGGCTTGCCGGACTTGAGCTTTTCTGAGTGATGGGCGGCTTTTCTTGGACTTCTTAGAAGTCCATGCCGCCCATGCCGCCCATGCCGCCGCCCGGCATGGCCGGAGCGGATTCGCGCTTGGGAGCCTCGGCGACCATGGCTTCGGTCGTGACGAGCAGGCCGGCCACGGAGGCGGCGTCCTGCAGAGCCGTGCGGACGACCTTCGCCGGGTCGACGATGCCGGCCTGGAGCATGTCCACGAACTCTTCCGTCTGGGCGTTGAAGCCGAAGGTGTCGGACTTGGCGTTGTCGTTGATCTTGCCGACCACGATCGAGCCTTCCACGCCGGCGTTCTCGGCGATCTGGCGGATCGGAGCCTCAAGGGCGCGCAGCACGATCTTGATGCCGGCCTGGACGTCCGGGTTGTCGGTCGTCAGCTTGGCGACCGCGCCCTTGGCGCGCAGGAGAGCCGTGCCGCCGCCGGGGACGATGCCTTCTTCCACCGCAGCGCGGGTGGCGTTCAGGGCGTCGTCGACGCGGTCCTTCTTCTCCTTCACCTCGACCTCGGTCGCGCCGCCGACGCGGATCACCGCGACGCCGCCGGCGAGCTTGGCCAGACGCTCCTGGAGCTTCTCACGGTCGTAGTCCGAGGTGGTCTCCTCGATCTGCGCCTTGATCTGCGACACGCGGGCCTCGATGTCGGCCTTCTGGCCGGCGCCGTCGATGATCGTGGTGTTCTCCTTCTCGATGCGGACGCGCTTGGCGCGGCCGAGCATCGGGAGCTGCACGGTCTCGAGCTTGATGCCGAGATCTTCGGAGATCGTCTGGCCGGCGGTCAGGACGGCGATGTCCTCGAGCATGGCCTTGCGGCGGTCGCCGAAGCCCGGAGCCTTCACGGCGGCAATCTTCAGGCCGCCACGGAGCTTGTTGACCACGAGGGTGGCGAGAGCCTCGCCTTCCACGTCCTCGGCGATGATGAGGAGCGGCTTACCGGTCTGAACGACGGCCTCGAGGATCGGCAGCATGGGCTGGAGCGAGGAGAGCTTCTTCTCGTGGATGAGGATGTAGGGATCCTCGAGCTCGGCCACCATCTTCTCGGCGTTGGTGATGAAGTACGGCGAGAGATAGCCGCGGTCGAACTGCATGCCTTCCACGACATCGAGCTCGGTCTCGGCGGTCTTGGCTTCCTCGACGGTGATGACACCCTCGTTGCCGACCTTCTGCATGGCATGGGCGATCATCTCGCCGATGTCCTTGTCGCCGTTGGCGGAAATCGTGCCGACCTGGGCGACCTCATCGGAGGACTTCACCTTCTTGGCGCGGGACTGGATGTCCTTCACGGCCTCGGCGGTGGCAAGATCGATGCCGCGCTTGAGGTCCATCGGGTTCATGCCGGCGGCAACCGCCTTGGCGCCCTCGCGGACGATGGCCTGGGCCAGAACCGTCGCCGTGGTGGTGCCGTCACCGGCGATGTCGTTGGTCTTCGAGGCCACTTCGCGCACCATCTGGGCGCCCATGTTCTCGAACTTGTCGGAGAGCTCGATCTCCTTGGCGACGGTGACGCCGTCCTTGGTGATGCGCGGCGCGCCGAAGGACTTCTCGATCACCACGTTGCGGCCCTTGGGACCCAGCGTGACCTTCACGGCATCGGCGAGAATGTCGACGCCGCGCAGCATCTTGTCGCGAGCATCGGAGGAGAACTTAACGTCTTTGGCAGCCATGGGCTTTGCCTCCAGGTGTTGTGTTCAAAAAATTCGGGATAAGGGCTTTTCGGCGAACTTACTTCGCGACGACGCCCATGATGTCGGATTCCTTCATGATCAGGAGATCCTGACCATCGATCCGCACCTCGGTGCCGGACCACTTGCCGAACAGGACGCGGTCGCCGGCCTTCACGTCGAGGGCGACGACTTTGCCGCTCTCGTCACGGGCGCCGGGGCCGACAGCGACGACTTCGCCCTCTTGCGGCTTTTCCTTGGCGGTGTCCGGGATGATGATGCCACCGGCCGTCTTCTCTTCGGCTTCGATGCGGCGGACGACAACGCGGTCGTGCAGCGGACGGAACTTCATGGAACTTCCCCTTTGACGATAGGCGCGACCCCTCTGGCCGCGCCGGTCTCCTTGGCTGTTAGCACTGTTCGTTGACGAGTGCTAACGCTCGCCGCGAGATAGGCATATGCGAGAGGGGAGTCAAGAGACCTGCCGAAAGGTCAGCAGCAAAAATCTTGCCGACAGACCCGCCTCGACACTGTCGCAGCGTCAATTTGCAAAGTAATATCATTCTGTTAAGCTATGGGAATGCCTTCTTAAGAGACTCCCATGACCCTTCACGTCATCGATCCCGATCATCCGTTGCCGCCGACCCGTGGCGACCGTGAATTCGCGCTCCCGCCCAGCATGACGAGAACCCCAGCGATTGGACCAGAACTCACTTTCGCATGACGCGGGTGAGCTTGTTTAATGCAACTAAGTAGCTAAGACACCTCCAAAGACTGGGAGTTCTCATGACCACTTACGTTATTGATGCCACTAATCCTGCGCCGCCACGCCAAGGCGATGCTGGCCTTTTTCTGCGGAATGGGGATTCTCTAGTCCTGCTTGAAAGTGGTGAGATCCTGGGGATGGGATATGGAGATGCCGTCTATGGGGACGGTAACAACCTCATCACCGTTGCAGGTCGACTCCACAGTAATAATTGGGGCGGAATCGTTACACAAGGAAGGGTTACGATTACCGCGACGGGTGAAGTAAGCACAGGGTCCAGTTGGGGCTATTTCGGGATCGTACTCAATGAAGGCGGGCCCAATTATCTCAATAATGCTGGATCAGTGCTCGGCGGAGTGCTGTTCTACTCGGGTCACAACGAACTGATTAATTCGGGTCTCATTTCCAAAGGAATCACATGCGGGATTAGCGCATCAGGATCTCCCTCCTTTAGTCTTCAGAATACAGGTACGATCACCGGAGACGACCGCTATGCCGTTTGGGGTGAGACGGACGCGCCAAACACGATCATCAACAGTGGTAGCATCGTTGGTAATATTTCTCTGGGCCAAGATAATGATTTTTATGACGGGAGGGGCGGTCATCTCCAAGGTGAGATAGCTCTCGGTGCCGGAGAGGATATCGCCTTCGGCGGAGACGGCGCAGACTCTTTCTTCCTTGGCATGTTCATCGAGGGTGTCGAGAGTGGTTCGGGACAAGGAACGGATTTCATAGATGGAGGCAGCGGCTCCGATACCTTGCGTTTCTATGATTCCGTCACGGTCGATCTTCGTATGAAAGGCAGTCAGCTTCTGAAGCAGGGGACTTGGGCCACTCTTCGCGGAATCGAGAACCTAGCCGGCGGGCGCTTCAATGATGACTTCAGCGGCAACGATACTCAAAATGTTCTTAGTGGGAACGCCGGCAACGATAAGCTTGCTGGTTATGGCGACGACGACAGGCTGGTCGGCGGGATCGGGAACGATGTGTTGTCGGGCGGTGACGGCACGGATATCGCAGTCTTTGCCGCGAGCTTCTCCAGCTATGACATCGTGCGCCAAGCTGATGGAAGCTGCACGGTCACCGACCGTCGGCGAGACAGTGCCGATAACGAAGGCACCGACACCCTCACCGGTATCGAGTATCTCCAATTCGCCGACCGCACCATCGCGGTGGCGACAAACTCCGCACCGACTTCCGTTTCCCTCAGCAGCACGCTGGTCGATGGCGATGCTCCGGTCGGCACGCTGATCGCTATTCTGAGCGGTGTCGATCCCGATGGCGATGCGCTCGGCTACTCGCTTGTGAGCAATCCGGGCAACCATTTCCGCATCCACGGCAACAAGCTCCTGGTCGACCGCGCCTTCACCGACCGCGACGCCGACATCAGCATCACCGTGCGCGCGAGCGACCCGCACGGCGCCTCCATCGACCGCACCTTCGTCATCGAGGTGGATCCGGACGTGATCTCGATCCCGCCGGGAGAAGTTCCGGAGGTTATTGACGACCCTGCAATCGCGCCCGCTACTATCACCTCCCTCACCCTGACCGGCGGCAGGAAGGCGGATGTTCTCGTGGGCGGGGACGGCGACGATCTGCTCAACGGCGGGCTTGGAATCGACAAGCTCACCGGCGGCGGCGGCGCCGACGTGTTCGCGTTCTCGACGAAGCTCGGCAAGACGAACGTGGACATTGTCACGGATTTTCGCGAAGGCGACGTGATCCAGCTGTCGAAGGCGGTGTTCGGGAAGATCGGCACGGGCGCTTTGAAGGACGGCGCGCTCCGCTTCGGCAAGACGGCGCTGGACAAGGATGACCGCATCCTGATCGACAGGAAGTCGGGCGATGCGTTCTACGATGCGGACGGCTCGGGGACGAAATACGCGGCGGTGAAGTTCGCGACCTTCAAGAAGGCGCATCTCGACGCGGGCGATTTCCTCATCGTGTGATCGGCCTTCCCGTCATGCCAGAACTTTGTCCGGCATGACAGGCTCTTGCCTCGAACCCAGCCTGGGACGGCAGGTTGAGGTCAGCGCCGCGAGGTCATGGCGGCTGCGGCCACGATGAGGATGCCGCCGCCGAGGGTTGCCCAGGTGGGGATTTCGCTGAAGACCCCGTAGCCGATCAGCACGGCCCAGATCAGGGCTGTGTATTCGAGAGGCGCCAGCCGCGCCGCCTCGGCCTTGGCATAGGCGGTCGCCATGAGCACATGGCCGATCACGCCCAGCACCCCCATCAGCATGAACCAGGCCAGGTGCTCGTAGTGAAGGGGCTGCCACGCCCAGAGGCCGAAGGGCGCCACCAGGATGAACGGCCCGATATTCTGGAAGATGACGATGTGCAGGAACTTGTCCCGCTGGGCGCGCTGGCGCAGGAGCACGAGGCTCAGCGCGTAGGTGATCGCCGACAAGAGGGCCGCGCCGACGCCCGTCCACGAGCGCGCCGCGTTCGCCTCCCCCGTCTGGCCGAGCACGACTACGAGGGTTCCCAGGAACCCGATGCCGATGGCGCCGACGATCCGGCTGTCGACCCTCTCCCGCAGCATCAGCATCCCGAACAGGGCGATGAACATCGGCGACAGGAACGACAGGACGAGGGTCTCGGCGAGCGGCAGCTGCCCCAGGGCATAGAAGAAGCTCAGGGCCGTGACGACCGCGATCACGGAGCGGATCGCATTGGCCGCAACGGTCTCGCGGTTTGGCCAGCCGGGCCTCAGAACCGAAACGACGCCGGTGACGACGATGCTTCCGCACATGAAGCGCAGGAACGCCACCTGGAAGGTCGGGTAATGGGCGGACATCCCCTTGATGACCGCATCCATGATGGAGAGAACCGCGATGCCTGCGGCCGCCCGGAGGGCGGGACCGAATTTCATGATGTCACGACGATGTGAGAACCGGCGTCCGGGATGAGCGCCGTCGAAGGAAGAGGCTCTTACCGCACTTTCCCTGGCGGTTCACTCCCTTTTCGCAGCGTCGTCAGGAAAGCTCTCCTGCCTTTCCTGCTTAAATTCATCCAGCTTGGCGGAAACAAAAGCCGCGCTTGCCGTTTATTCTGCAAATCACCGATAAGGATACGTCAATGCGCGCTTGGATCCCTTGCTCTGCAATGCTTCTGGCCGTCCTTCTGCCGGCCGCCGCCTCGGCGCAGCCGGTCTATGGAAACGGCAATTTCTACGGCAATACTTACATCGCTCCGGGCTACGACTACCCCTATGCCCGCGCGGAGGACGGCTATCGCGAGAGCTATCCCCTCGTGACCCGTCCGTCGGCTCGCGCCTCGCAGGCCGAGCGCATGGCGGGCTATCCCTACGACGTGACCACCACCGGCAGCACCGTGGCCTCCCTGCCGCAGGATTACGGGAACGGCACGGGCTACGACAACAGCATCGATTATGCGATCGCGCCCGAGTTCCAGCGCCAGCTCGTGTCCTATCAGGGCAACGAGCGTCCAGGCACGATCGTGGTCGATACCAGCAACAAGTTCCTCTACCTGGTGCAGGACGGCGGCCGGGCGATCCGCTACGGCATCGGCGTCGGCCGCGAGGGCTTCGAGTGGCGCGGACGCCAGACCGTTTCCATGAAGCGCGAGTGGCCGTCGTGGCGCCCGCCGGCCGACATGCTGCGCCGCCGCCCGGATCTTCCCCGCTTCATGGAAGGCGGACCTGACAATCCGCTCGGCGCCCGGGCCCTCTATCTCGGCTCATCGCTCTACCGTATCCACGGCACCAACGAGCCGCACACCATCGGCCAGGCCGTCTCGTCGGGCTGCATCCGCATGCTGAACGACGATGTGACGGACCTCTACAACCGCGTGAAGGTCGGAGCGAGCGTGGTCGTTCTCTGATCGCGGAACCCACTCGGTTTGCCGTTGCGCAGGATGGCCGGGGCGAGCCCGGCCATTCGCTTTTGGGGATCGTCCTTCATCGGAAGGCAGGTGGTCTCAGGCCCAGTCGCCCTCGTCTCCACCGTCGCCGCCGAAGTCGGAAAAGTCCTGTTCGTCTTCCTGTGGGTTCTGGTCCTGGTTCGGGTAGAGCGCATCCGTGATGCCGGCATTGCCGGCGTCGGCCGTTTGATCGGCACCGCCCAGGCCGGCTGCAGACGCCACGTTACTCAAGGGATTGTTGTCGCCGCTGAAGGCATGGCTCAGGGCGTTGGCGATCATCATGCCGCCCGCGACGCCCGCCGCCGTCGTCAGCGCGCTCCCGAGGAACCCGCCTCCGCCGCTACGCTGCATCATGCCACCCCAGGGGCCGGGCGCGCCGCCCATCGGGCCGCCTTGCGGAGCCCCGTAGGGCTGCTGCTGCGGCTGAGGCTGGCCCCAGGGGGAGGCCTGCCGGGCCGGCGGCGCGTTGTAGGCGGGCTCCGGGGGCCGCGATGCGCCGCCGCCGAAGATGCTGGACAGGAAACCGCCCTGTTGCTGCGGCTGGCGGCTCACCCGGTCGAGCTCGGCGCGCAGGCGCTCGTTGTCGGCCTGGAGATTGGCCAGGGCCTGCTCCTGAACGAAGACCGCCTGGGCCAGGGCATAGGGCGCATAGGGCTGCCGACGCAGCTTCTCGGCGATGTAGCGCTCCGCCTCCGGCTCCCGCGGCTGGTTCGCCACCTGCTCGAGGCGCTGGAATATATCGTCGATGACCTGACGTTCCTGATCGTTCATCGCATCCTCCTTCAAGACTAAAGCCTCGGACCCAAAAGTGGACCCCACTTTTGGGACCCAATCCGATGCTTTCTCCATTGATGAGAGCATCGTTCTTCGCGGAAAACCGGATCCACTTTTCCGCACGATGCTCTAATTGGAGAAGGATGTAAGCATGCCCCGGGCTTTTGTTAGGGGCCGACAAGGCCGAGTTTGCGCATATTCCGCAAGCCCTGCGGGGCTATGCATTCCAGATCCTGAAGGCCGCGCCATTCGGCGCCATGCACCTCCCGCAGGTCCGGACGAAGGACATCGTGCTCCCATGCCCTTACCACATAGCGAATGTCGTGATGCCAGTGCTCGGGCTCGTCCCGCTCCGGTCGCGCCGGAATGCTGTGGCTGTCGATGTCGACGGGCAACCCCGTCTCCCCGTGCCACGGGTCGATCACAAGGTCGTGCATCCCGGTCTCCTCGATGGCCTCGCGCAGGGCGGAGACTGGCAGATCGTCGGGCGGCTCGTAATGGCCGCCGGGCTGCAGCCAGCGCTCCAGGGAGCGATGGTGAATCAGGAGGATGCGCCGGCCCGTCTGGTCGAGGATGAATGCCGAGGTGGTGACATGGCCCGGGAAGGTCCGGCGCGAATGGATGTCGTCCCCGGCCTCGATCTGGCGCCGCAGAATCGCATGCCGGTCCTCGGGGAGGCCGAAGGCCCTGGCGTGATCGTCCAGGATCTGGCGGACCTGACGGCGGAAGGCTGCGGGGTCGAACCTCACGACTTGTCCTCAGCCTTCCATCACCTTGGCGAAGGCATCCTTGTAATCGGGATGCCAGCGCGAGAGCGGCGGGCGGTTCTCGATGATATCCTCGGCGGCCCAGCGGATGCGCTTCTCGTCCATCTCCCGGGTCGTCTCGTTGTCGGGGCAGAGCACGTAGAAGTCGCCGCGCTCCAGGGCCGGCAGCAGGAAATCGACGACCTGCTCCGGCGCCCAGGCGCCGGCCGGCTTCTCGGTGACGCCCCTCGCCCTGGTGAAGCCCGTATAGACGAAGCCCGGGATGAGCAGATGCACGCTCACCCGGCAATCGGGCCGGTTGCGCAGTTCGTGCGCCAGGCTTTCCGTGAAGACCTTCACGCCCGCCTTGGAGATGTTGTAGGCCGTGTTGCCGGGCGGCGTGGTGATGCCCTGCTTCGATCCGGTGTTGATGATCGCGCATGGGGTTTTCTGGTCGATCATGGACGGGGCGAAGACCTGCGCCCCGTTGATCACGCCCCAGAGATTCGTCTCCAGGATCGCATTCCAGCGCTGCAGGTCGCCGAACATCTCCCCGCCGCCCTCTGTGCCGGCATTGTTCATCAGCAGGGCCACCTCGCCGAAGGCGGCATGAACCCTCTCCTTGAGCGTCTGGACGTCTCCCAGCCGGCTGACGTCGGTGGCGACGGCCAGCACGTTCTCCGGCTTGCCGGCCACGCGCTTCACCTCCTCGTCGGCGCGCTGGAGAGCCTCGCCCTCGAGATCGGCCAGACAGACCTTCATGCCGAGTTCCGCGAAGCGCCAGGCGGCCGCAAGCCCGATGCCGCTCGCGGCTCCGGTGATGACGGCGACGCGGCCGGGGGCGATTGCTGGATGCTGGGCCATCGTAGGGATCCTTCATGCCTGTCGTGGAGGCGTTTGCGATTCGATGATGGGCTCAAAGTGGCGCGCGGCGGCTCGTTCGCCAAGGTGGGCAGAGCGATCGGCGAATTGCGCCGGGCGCAGCGTTCGACGTTTTCGCTTTCCGGCTGGAGATGACACCCGCCCTGTCATGGCCGGCCTTGTGCCGGCCATCCCGATACGGTGGGGCGCGGCGTTTCATGTGATCGGGATCACCGGGCTTGTTGTACGGCCTTGAGACATACCTGACAGCTGTTCGGAGACATACCTGACACTTCTGCTGTGGCGGCAGGGAGGTCGGGATGGGTTGGCTGGAGGTATCTGTGACGGAGCGGCGTCGGGAGTTCGTGCTGCTGGCGTCGCTAGATGTGAGATCTGAGGAGGTTGTTCATCCCGTCTGAGGGCCTGAAGGTGGTCGTTGCGACACGAACCCCTGACGGACCTGAGAGATGAACAACCCGCACCAGAATGCCCGCACGACCCGGCTGGGTCGAGCGGAAATGATCCGCCG
>NZ_JBFRGW010000015.1:0-91481 GCF_052115545.1 Microvirga sp. 2MCAF35 | reverse complement strand
TCATCGCTCGGCTACAAGCCACCCGCACCCGAGGTAGTGCTATGGCCGGCTGCGCAACCCAGACCAGCTCCGCAGGCCACACCCACCGTAGCCCCACGACCCATCATGCACTAACATTAACCCCGGACCACCTCGCGGGGGCTGGCCAATGGACACCATCACCTGGATGATACCGAAGTCGGGAGTATCCTCGGCTACGAGCCAGCTCGTCGCGGCACTCGCGGCGATCATCAAGAGACGAGAGACACACGAGATCGTGTCCTCCTCCTGCCGATCGGGACGCGGCACGGGATCAATGCCGCGCCGCCTCCACGAACGGGCTTCCAGTATACCACCGTTCCCGGGCGCGGTTTGTTTCAGATCAAGGCACGTCCGGACGAAGCAGCTCAGCATTGTCCCGTTCCGTTCGAGGATTTCCGGCCGCCGAGTTGCCTTCGGTTCACCACCGATCCCGCTTAACCTGGGCCAGGAGCTTGAGCGAAGGCCACCCACGAACCCGGATCATCGCGGAGAAAGCCATATCGACACATGGGTGGCGGCGGCGTTTGCAGGAAACAACGTCTACGAATCGAGTGTATTCGGCCGACATCCTGCCCCGGCTTCGGTCGCTCCTGGCCGATCTCGCCGACCTCGACCTTGCCTGCGAGAAACGGCTCGAAGCCATCGAGCACGGACTTGGCGACGAGAGCCTCAAGCGCAGGAGGAGCGCCCGGCTTTGGCGAGACCATCAGAACCGCCGTGCATCCTACATCGCGGCACTCGAGGAGTTGCAGGAGCAGGGGAGAAGCTGTTTCCAGTCAGTAGGCGCCGCCCTGGGATCGCAGGATGAAGGAAGTCCGGTTCATGGATGCGATGGACCTCCACGAGGCGCGCACATCCCCGGCTTATGAGGAGCGGCCCCTGCCCTCACCCGCTTCCGTACGTTGAAGAACACGAGATCCGCGCCGCGGTGGGAGCCTGCGTGGTGTGCCGGACCGACCTTCACGTGGTGGATGGCGACAGAACATTCGCAGCATCCTGATCGGGATAACGAAAGAAGACGGTGGGTCAACCAGCCTTAATCCCTTGATTCGTTCTTCAAGGCGTCCCTGATGCGCCTGATGATGACCCCCTTCGCCTTCCTGTCGGCCGCCGCCGCCACGGCATCGCTGATCTCCAGAAGCATCTCCGCATAGTCGTTGTGCCAGTCCCGATGGCCTGCGCTCGCCGGCGGGAGGCGCTCCTCATGGCGCTCGATCCGAACCGCCCGATCGCGCATCAGATCATAGACATCATCGATCTCCGGAATGACGGCAGCGGGCGCGTGATCGAGGCTCCCGAGAGACGCTTGCAGCGCCTTGAGCGGCGCATCCTCCCCATGCACGAGGAAGACCCCGCGTCGGACCGGAAGGCGCTCGGCCAACCAAGCCTTCAACTCCGGCCCATCCGCATGCCCCGAATAGAGGTCGAGCGTCCGCATCCGGGCGCGGACTTTCACCTCCTCGCCGTGGATCCGCACCTTCGAGGCACCATCCTGAAGGATACGCCCGAGTGTTCCCTGCGCCTGAAAGCCGACGAAGAGAACAGTGGCTTCGTCCCGCCAGAGCCAAGCCTTCAGATGATGCCGGATGCGGCCTGCCTCACACATGCCGCTCGCCGCGATGATGATGTGGAAGCTGTGGATGCGGTCGATGGCCTTGCTCTCTTCCACGCTTTCCGTGAAGCGAACCCAGCGGGATTCCAGCGCGTCGACAAGGTCGGCGCCGTTCCGAAGATCCCCGGCGTGCCGCTTGAAGATGGCGCTGGCCTTCGAGGCCAACGGAGAATCGATAAAGATCGGAATCTCGGGCAGTTCACCCGCCTCCATGAGTTCCATCAGGTCGACGAGGAGTTCCTGCGTCCTCTCCACCGCGAACGATGGGATCAGCAGCACTCCACTCGGGTGCATCGCCACGCGGACCTCGTCGCGCAGCATCCGGCGGCGGCTCTCGATGGTGGTGCCCGCGCGATCCGTACCGCCGTAGGTGGACTCCAGGAGCGCGTAATCGAGGTCGCGCGGGCCGTCAGGACCGGGCTGAAGGAGCTTGTGATCGGGGCCGACGTCACCCGAGAACAGGAGCCGGATTGGTTGCCCCTCGCTGCCATGGGTTACCTCCACCTCGATGGAGGCCGAACCCAGAAGATGGCCGGCATTCCAGTAGCGGGCGCGGAAGCCCGGGGCGACCTCCTGCCACTGGCCGTAGGCCACGGGCCGGAACTGCTTGAGGCACGCGACCGCGTCCTCCTCCGTATAGATCGGGGATACGGCCTCCCGACCCCGGCGGCGGTTGCGGAGGTTGAGCTGATCGACCTCCATCTCCTGGATGTAGCCGGAATCCGGCAGCATGATCGACGCCAAATCGACCGTTCCGGCCGTGGCGTAGATCGGTCCGTCGAAGCCGGCTTTCACGAGCTTCGGCACGAGGCCGCTATGATCGATGTGGGCATGGGTGAGGCAGAGAGCATCGATTTCTGCGGCGCGGAATGGGAAGCGCTGGTAGTTAAGCTCCCTCTCCTCCTTCGAACCCTGGAACATGCCGCAATCGATCAGGACGCGGGCCACATCCGTCTCGAGCAGGAAACAGGAGCCCGTCACGGTTCGAGCGGCGCCGTGGAAGTGGAGGCGAAGCGACAAGGGACCCTCCTGGGTGCGGGGAATCTTCGGGCGTTGAGGATGGCACCTTGGTACACCCGCGTCGAGCAGTTAGGTTCGGTCCGTACCAATTCGGCGGAACGGCGATCATGACCTCTCACACAGTGTCTCCCAATGGCACCTGCCCCATCACGGGCAAGGCATATCCCCCGAAGGACTTCCTCCCCTTCGACCAGTTACACCCGGCGCTCGCCGACCGGATCCGACAGGATCACCCGTCGCTTGACGCCCAAAGCCGAGTTAGCAGGGCCGCGGTCGACCAGTACCGCCTGCGCTATGTGGAGGAACTCCTGCGCCAGGAGCGGGGCGAGCTGACGAAACTAGACAAGGAAGTGGCGCGTAGTCTCGCCGAGGGCAGTATGGTTTCGACGAATGTCGAGGAGAGCTTCAACGAGAGGCGCACCTTCGGAGAGCGCCTGTCGGACGGTCTCGCGACTTTCGGCGGGAGCTGGCCATTCCTGATCGCCTTCGGGTTCGTCCTAGCCGCGTGGATCCTCGTCAACGACCTGCGCGGGACCGGAGCCTTCGACCCCTATCCCTATATCCTGCTCAATCTGCTGCTATCCTGCCTCGCGGCCGTTCAGGCCCCGATTATCATGATGAGCCAGAGGAGGCAGGAGGCAAAGGACCGGCTGCGCTCCCTCAACGACTACCAGGTCAACCTGAAGGCGGAGCTTGAGATCCGGCACCTGCACGAGAAGCTGGATCACCTGATCACGCGGCAATGGGAGCGCTTGGCCGAGATCCAGGAGATGCAGATCGAGTTGCTCCAGGAGCGCAGATAGGCGCAATCTCGATCGGACCGTCGCAGGGACGGCGGCTGATCACTTTCCCACGTTCTTCTCGACCGAGACTTCATGCACAGCCCGCCCGCTCGTCTCGAACGCCGTTATGTTCGCCATCGTCGTCTCGGCAATATTGGTCAGCGCCTCCTTGGTGAAAAACGCTTGATGTCCGGTCATGAGCACATTGGGAAACGTCAGCAATCTCGCAAAGACATCATCGCTGATGAAACGATTTGAAAGATCCTCAAAGAACAGGTCGGTCTCCTCCTCGTAGACGTCGAGCCCGAGGCTTCCGATGGTGCCGTCCTTGAGACCCTTGATGACGGCGCGGGTATCGACCACGCCGCCTCGGCTCGTGTTGACGAGCATCACGCCGGGTTTCATTCGCTTCACCGCCTCGGCGTTGATCAGGTGATGCGTTGCCGGCGTCAACGGGCAGTGAAGAGTGATGAGATCACAGGAAGAGAAGAGCTCCTCCATAGGCACATACCGCACGCCCATGGCCTCACAGGCCGGGTTCGGGCGAACGTCGTGCCCCAGGACCGTACATCCGAATCCTGTCATGATCTTCGCCACGATTTCCCCGATCTTCCCGGTCCCGACCACACCGGCCGTCTTGCCATTGAGATCGAACCCAAGCAGTCCCTCCAGGGCGAAGTTGCCTTCGCGCACCCGATTGTACGCCCGATGGGTCTTCCGGTTCAGGGTCAGGATGAGCGCAACTGTGTGCTCTGCGACCGCATACGGGGAATAGGCCGGCACCCGCGCGACCGTGACCCCCTCACGCTGGGCGGCCTCCAGATCGACGTTGTTCACCCCGGCCGAGCGCAGTGCCACAAGTCTGATCCCCCCGGACGCGAGACTGGCGAGAACCTCTCGATCCACTTCGTCGTTCACGAACGCACAGACGGCCTCTGCGCCTGTGGCGAGTTGACTTGTTTCGGCCGAGAGACGTGCGTCGAAAAAGGACAGCTTGTGGCCGTATGCATCGTTCGCGGCGCTCAGGAAACGCCGGTCATAGGATTTGGTGCTGAAAACTGCGACATGCATCGGTACACCTCACTTCGGTAAGAGGGCTCTACATGGGACAGGCAAGCCGATGAGAGTTCAGCGACAAACCCCGCCCGCCATTCCCCCAGGCGCGCTGCTCTACGCGACCTACGCCCGGTTCCTCCAAGATCATTTCGGGAGCACAAGCTTCCGGCACGTCGGAGCATAGCTCTCTTCTGAACTATGGCTCGAACATCATCCGCCAAGACGGTATGTCCCGCCACCCCATAGGGCCCGCAAGGCGTTCAGGATCACGGCGACATCGATGACCTCCTGGATCAGGGCTCCCTGCACGGGGGTGAGATAGCCCAGCGCAGCCACGATCATTCCGGCACCGGAAAGGCCGATCCCGGCATAGACGCTCTGGAGCGCGATGCGCCGGGACCAGCGCGCGGCTTCGATCGCCATCGGTATCCTGTCGAGGCGGTCGACGAGAAGAACCACGTCGGCCGCCTCGGCGGAGGCGGCGGCCCCCCTGGCACCCATGGCAACACCCAAATCGGCTGCAGCCAGAGCCGGCGCATCGTTGACGCCGTCGCCGATCATCATCACGGGGCCATATTGCTTCTCGGCCTGCACGATGGCGATCTTCCGATCCGGTTTGAGGTTAGAATGGACTTCATCGAGATGCAGTCCGACGGTGACGGCTTCCGCCACGTCGCGGCGGTCTCCGGAGGCCAGGACGATGCGGCTGATCCCCAACCGCCGAAGGCTGTCGATCACGTGAGCGGATTCCGAGCGCAGAGCATCCGCCAGGATCAGGAGCCCGGCAGGTTCGCCATCGATCGCCACGGCGACGGCGACCGCTCCGACGGGATAATGACCGTCGGCGAATGCCCCGGCAATCTTCGGAACACGTTGCGAGACGAACCGGACGCCTCCCACGACCACACGGTGGCCGTCGACGATCCCTTCCAAACCCTCGCCCGGGATCTCCTCGACTGCCGTGGGAGGCAGAAGGTCGAGCGCTTCGGCCTGTGCCGCGGCAACGAGCGCCTGCGCAATGACATGCTTCGACGCTTGGTCGAGCGATGCTGCGAGCTGGAGAAGCTTTTTTGAGGACAGGCTCATCGGGTGGATGTGGACGATCCGCGCTTGCCCATGCGTGAGGGTGCCGGTCTTATCGATGACCAGAGCCCGCACATGGGCGAGGGTTTCCAATGCCCGTCCGCCCTTTATCAACACTCCGGATTTCGCGGCGCGCGAGACACCGGCGACGATCGCCACGGGCACGGCCAAGATCAGGGGGCACGGGGTCGCGATGACGAGAACGGCCAGGGCTCTGATCGGATCACCGCTCCACAGCCAGGCTCCGCCTGCGAGGATGATCGTTGCGGCCAGGAATGCCACGGCGAATCGGTCCGCGAGCCGCGCCATGGGAGCCTTCGAGCGCTGGGCGGCTTCGACCAGACGAACGATGCCGGCATAGGTGCTCTCGGCGGCACTGTGCGTTGCCGAGAGATCGAAGACATCGCCGACGTTCATCACGCCGCTCATAACCGGCTCGCCTGTTGCCTTCCGGACGGGAACGGCCTCGCCCGTCAGGGCCGAGGGATCGAGGACGGCCACTCCGCTTGCGACATACCCGTCCACGGGAACGACCTCGCCCTGACGAACGAGCAGACGATCCTTCGGTGCGATGACGTCGAGCGCAACCTCCTTGAGCTTGCCATCCCGGTAGAGGACGGCTGTCCGCGGCGCGCGAGCCAGGAGCGCCGTCATCTCGTGGTTTGCGCGGCGCTCGGCAAAGCTCTCGAGGTACTGCCCGCCGGCGTACATCAAGGCCACGACCACGGCGGCGAGGTGCTCTCCGAACGCAAGCGCGCCGGTCATGGATAGGGCGGCAACGATGTCCAGTCCGACATCCCCACGCCGCAGGCTGCCGATGATCTCGATGATCAGGACGCCCAGGACCGGGACCGTCGCTGCGGCCCAGATCGTCCCTGACCACTGGCCGCCGCCCGTAACGTGCGCTGCAAGACCAAGGACCAGTCCCAGGGTGGGCACGACGACCAGGATGGGACGGGTGAACCGGTAGACCGCCTGCAGCGAAGAAGGCGCCGGCGCGTGGGAGGGTCGGGGCGAGAGGGAGGCTGACAGGCCGGCGGAGTCATGATCGGGCATAGGCGGATTCCATCCGAAGCAAAGAGATTGTCGCCCTTCGCGGTATTCGCCTCAACCCCAGCCGTCCGTGGCGGCTGCGCTTCCGAGATGGCCGGAAAGATCGACGCGGCATGCTAGCGCGCTCTCCTGCCGAGGCCACGCATAGCCTCGATCCACGCTGTGCGCCTGGCGTCGCTCATGCCCTCGACCATACCGATGAGTGTATGACGGTTCGGGCCGATGCCGACCAGAGACAGAATGCTGCGCTTGAGGCTCTTGAGGCCGTGGGCCCCGAAATACCAGCGATACGCGAAGGCAGGCATCCCCATGGTGATGATGATCCGCGACGAGCGTCCCGCGAGGGCCGTCTTCCAACTGCTGCCTGCCCTTGCCCCGCCCGTCATGAAGGCGGGCCGCAGGGTCTGCTCCAGGAAGCCCTTGAGCAGAGCGGGCATCCCTCCCAGCCACAGAGGATAGATGATGACGAGATGCTCGGCCCAAACCAGCGTCCGCTGGGCCTCCGTGATGACGGCTGGCGGCGGGGCCTCGTCCCAATCGGCTTTCGAGCTCAGCAGCGGGAAATCGCGGTCGGCAATGGTGACGAGACGGACCTCATGGCCGCCCACCAGGACCCCTTCGGCATAGGCATCCGCCAGTGCGTGGCAGAAATGACCGCCGCCGCGCGTGGGATGCCCCTGGATGACGGCGATACGCGTCATGCCATTCTCCGGTGTCCTTCGCGTGGAGCCCAAACCTTGGAGCCGCCTTGGGTCGACCGTCGCGCGATCTCAGTGAGCAATCAGGATCGTGCCTTCCGAGGTGGTGAGCATGTCGCGAGTCGCACCACCGAACACCCGCTCTCTGAGACGCGTATGGCCATAGGCTCCCATGATGATGAGATCTGCGGAAACGCGCTTCGCCTCCTCGAGGATGACCTCAGCGACATCCCGGTCCCGGCTGTCAGCGGTGACGACCTCCGCCACGACATTGTGGTGGGCGAGATGGACCTTCACCCCCATGCCGGATTCCGCATCCGATGGAGGGTCTACGAGCAGGACGACCGTTCGGGCTGCCTGCTCGATGAACTCCAGTCCTTCGCGCAGCGCCCGGGCCGATTCGCGGCTGCCGTTCCACGCGACTAGCACGGTTTCGATGGGCCCCTGACGGTGGCAGCCGGGCGGCACGAGCAGCAAGGCGCGCCCGCTGCCGAAGAGCACCGCCTCCGCAAGGTCCGGCGCATCCGGTGACCTGGCCTCCCCATAGGGGCGCGTGGCGATGAAGAGATCGGCGCAGCGGGCCTGATCCACCACCCTCTCGGTTAACGAATCGAACGTCTCGTCGAACCGGCGCAGCTCGCTTGGAACTTGAAGACTGGTCAATCGCTCCGCCAGCCGCTCGGCTGTGACATCACCGTCCTTCAGGGCTTCGTCCTGAAGCTCAGTCAGAACCTGGATCGCGGCCGCCCCCCCATCCATCGGCATGGCGACCGTGAGATCAGGAAGCTGGTTGGTGAAGATCCCGATCAGATGGGCCCGCCCCGCCGTCGCGATCGCCTGTCCGTACTCCAGCCGGATCTCGTCCTCGGAACTTCCATCGAGGTGTACCATGATGTCCCTGGTCATCGCATCGCTCCTCCATCGGCTCGAATACGGCTGATGCCGGAGCCGTTGATGACCATCATGGGATCAACATCGGGACCTTGCTTTGATCTGGAGCAATCTGTCCAAGGCAGGCGGCATCGTGGCCGTGGGTCATGGCGTGATCGCAACCTTCAGCACGCCGTCGCGCTGATGGGAGAACAGGTCATAGGCCTCCTCGATCCGGTCGAGCTTGAAGCGATGCGTTACGAGCGGCCGCGTGTCGACCCGTCCAGAGGCGATCGCACCGATCAGCCGACGCATCCGTTCCTTGCCGCCCGGACAGAGCGTGGTGCGGATCGTATGATCCCCCAGCCCGGCCAGGAAGCCGTCGAGCGGGATCTTGAGATCCTCCGAGTACACGCCGAGCGACGACAGGGTGCCGCCGGGACGAAGCACGCGCAGCGCCGCCTCGAAGGTCTGCTGGCGCCCGAGCGCCTCGATGGACACGTCGACGCCGCGCCCATCGGTGAGACGCCTGATCTCCTCGACCGGATCCGCCTTCGTGAAGTCGACCACATGGTCCGCGCCCATCCGCCGCGACACCTCGATCCGCTCCGGCACGCTCTCGACCGCGATGATGGTGGTGGCGCCCATCAGCTTCGCACCGCCGTGGCGCAGAGCCCGATCGGGCCCTGCGCGAACACGGCCACCGTGTCGCCGATGCGGATGTGCCCGCTTTCCGCGCCGGAGAAGCCTGTCGACATGATGTCCGGGCACATAGCACCGTAGTGCGGTGCGGCACTATCTGGCCCATCTCGACGCAACGATCCGGCATTCGGGTCTCGACGCAAAGGACCGCGCAGCCGCGCGCCAGGAGGATCCGCAGGGGCTGGGCTTTGCCTGCGGCGAACGCCTGGACGATCCCACGCCGACACAGCGCAGGTGAGAGCGGTTGAGAATGGTGCAGCACTTAAATCGACGTAATCAGGCCCGGTCCGCCGGCCGCCTGAGGAGGCTCTCGCGCGTTCACCGCCCTCATGCATCAACCGCAACAGTGGCCTTAGGGTCACATGAGCTTGCGCGCGAGCGTCACCGCCGCGGCACTGGTGGAATCTCCCTGTGCTGTCGGTATGAGATTCCCGGCCTTGAGCGTAAGCTCGGTCATGACATTCAGGATCCGTTCGTCCGATTCTGCAATGCCCGCTGCCTCAAAGTCCCGGTGGATCTTGCTGAACACGTCGCTGTTTGCGGGATCATTCGCGCCCTTGGCGAAACCCTCCGCATAGGTCTCAGCGTCCAGGCCCGTCAGGCCCAGTCTCTCGGCGGCCCACCGGCCGAGAAGCTTGTTGCGCAGCATCGTCTTTACCGTATCGTCGGAGTTGGTCATTTGAAATCCTCGATCACGCTGCCCGCTGAATGCGCCTTCATATCGATGGTCTCTGCGGACCGGACGGATTCGGCAGCAAAAGCCTCCGGATGACGGGGCAGGCCGTGAAGACCCGGCTCTCCCCCCGCCTTCCGCAGGCGTTCGCTTCAATCGATCGCGCGAACCCGGGGCCGGGATTAACCCATCATCCTCTCGCCAACACTGCGCCCGCCAAATGCCGTTGGCAAGCCGCTTGCCGTGAAATTCGGGTATCTGCCAATCAACCCCGAGCGCGGGATCCGGCTCTATGGCTGAAGGAAGCGGCTGCTCATCCGGCGCAGATTGTCGATCAGGATGTGCATGTTGAAGCAAGGGTAGACTTGCCACCCGTACCCTGTGCCGGCACGACCTTGGTCCGGATTCATCCCGGTATGACCCGATCCAACGTCATGGTCAGGCGAACATCGTTTTGGTGTATGATCGGAGCGGCAAAAATCCTATTGGTAGCCACCATAACCCCTGGAGGCGTCCATGACCCTTTTCCAAGATCGCGAGCAAGCCTTCGAGCAGACGTTCGTGCATGACGAGGAGGCGAGATTCAGGGCGCTGGCGCGGCGCAATAAGCTGTTGGGACAGTGGGCCGCCACCCAACTCGGCCTCACGGGTCAGAAAGCCGACGCCTATGTCAACGAAATCAGCGGCAGCCTGGTGGCACGTGTCGTCGACGAAGGCCTGGTCGAGAAGCTTCGGGCCGACTTCGTGACCAAGGGCGTCAACCAGTCCGACGAGCAGATCCGCGAGAAAATGGCCGAGCTGATGGCGGCAGCCGTCGCCCAGGTTCGCTCAAGCACGTGGTGAGCGGACAAGAGTCATATGCGCAAACGCCCCGCGCCTGACGCGGACATGATCCGTCACTCAGAGAAACACGGCCCGAAGACCATTACCCCTTCGGGCCAGACCCGCCGTTGGCGGACCTGGTGCAGATGGTCGTCAGCTTGCCCATCTCGGAACTGTAGTCGCGCAAGGTTTCCTCCATCCAGCGGGAGTGGACGGCTGCCACGTCCGCCAGATTCTGGCAGCCCATGATTTCGCGGGTAGTCGCGGCGTCCTTTTCAAGCCGCAGCGAGACGAAGCCGATCATCTCGCGCTGGCATTCGGTAGTTGCCGCGAACCAGGCTTCCGCAGCATTGACCAACGCTTGGTTGCCTTCCGGCACTGCGATCCTGGTGCTGCTGCGAAGCGCCTCCGACGTTCCCGCTGATTTCGGCATGGTGGTCATGGATCGTCCTCCTTTTTCCGTTTCAGAATGAGCGGGTTGTCTTCACCTGCTCCAGGCGGCTGATGGCATAATCCGCCTCCCGGCGAGCCCGATCGTAGCCGATGGCCTCGCGCATGGTCTCCAGGCGCAGGATCTCCTCGTCGAGGCGGTCGCGCGTGAGTTCCTCCGGTGGTAGCGCCGCTTGGCCAGAACCGACACGCCGGTGTTGGTGATCTCGACGAACCCGCCCCGCACGAAGGCGCGGTGGCCAATGCCCCTGAACATCGGTCGCCGCGATGATGCCGGGGTTGAGCATCACCATGGTCGGCTCGTGCCCGGGCATGAAGGTCATGTCGCCTTCGGACGCCGGCAGCATCACGGCCCGCACCTCGCCGGAGAACAGGATCCGTTCCTGCGCAATCAGCCCAAGCAGTAGCGTGGCCACGGCTTCCCTCCCTCGTCGCGATGTCCGCGTCTGAATACGCCTGTCATGGAGCGCTCAAAGAATTGCCCACGTGGCCATGCCGCCTCGTCCGGTGAACCTGGATGCCGACATGCCATGCATGCAGGGTGCGGCCGTTCGCGGCAGCGAGTATACCTCTCTGTGCCTGCATCGGTTGATCGTTTTGGCCACCGGCTTCACATTTCGGGCATGCTGGGCTTCGATCATGTCGGTTCAACGGACCTGCCACCCGCTTGTCTTTGCGTTTGCTGACCCTGTGGAGTATTCTTGGGCACCCCGCCAGCAGGAGACGCGGCCATGGCTAGCCCCATGGAGCAATTCGTCGTCACCCCTATCATTCCCTTGGGGAAGCACTTCGCCTTCACCAATGCCGCCCTATTCATGACGGTCGCCGTGGTGGTCATCGTGGGCGGCCTAATGCTGGCCACGCGCAAACGTGCCGTCGTCCCCGGCCGCGGGCAATCGGCGGCGGAGATCCTGCACGAGTTTGTCGGGACCACCATCAGGGACACGGCGGGACAGGAGGGCATGAGGTTCTTCCCCATCGTGTTCACGCTCTTCATGTTCGTGTTGACATGCAATCTTCTCGGCCTGATCCCCGGCTTCTTCACCGTCACCAGCCAGATCATCGTCACCTTCGCGCTGGCGACGCTGGTAATCGGGACGGTGGTCATCTACGGCAGCATGAAGCACGGCATGCATTTCCTTGGACTTTTCGTCCCCTCAGGCGTGCCGAAATGGCTACTCCCGGTGATTGTGCTCATCGAGGTGATTTCATTCCTCGCCCGTCCGCTCTCGCTGAGCCTGCGTCTCTTCGCCAACATGCTCGGCGGGCACATCGCCTTGAAGGTGTTCGGTGGTTTCGTGGTGTCGCTGGGCGCGGCCGGCTTGGGCTTTGCCTTGCTGGCTCCCCTTCCCCTGGCCATGACAGTAGCGCTTACGGCATTCGAGTTCCTGGTCGCGAGCCTACAGGCCTACGTCTTCACGGTCCTGACCTGCATCTATCTGAACGATGCGCTACATCCCGGCCATTGACCCACCGGTCGAGGCTCGTACGTCCTTCCCGTCCTCGCTGCGCGCGAGCGACGGCGGACTTGAGACAGTTTCAACCGTTCTGGATCAACGCCTACCGACCTTCACGGCTTGGCGCAGGCGCTCCGGTGATATCTGCTCGCCGCGCCGGCGGACAATGCCTGCATGGGACCGACCTCAGGACCGTGAAAGCAGCGGAAATCGGGGCTGGAGAACCGAACCCGGTTCACCGTTACGCGGCCTGGTGGCGAACCGATCCGCTCGGAACGGCGATGGTGCAGCAAACGCCCTCGCGCTCGTAGCGAAGATCGAGATGTCCGGCGAGTTCCTGGGTGATGGCCTGCCGCAATAGACGCGATCCGAAGCCAGGCCTACGCTCCGTCTCGAGCGCGGGTCCGTCCAGTTCGCACCAGTCGATGGTCAGGATCGCCTCCTCGCCGCGGCTCTCGACCGTCCAGTCCACCTGGATCCGGCCCGATGCCGTCGAGAGGGCGCCGTACTTGGCTGCGTTGGTGGCAAGCTCGTGAAAGGCCATGCCCAGCACCACCGCCAGCCGCGCCGGAAGATCGACCGCCGGACCGGCCTCCGGAGCCTCGCCGAGACCACGGTCGAGGGGTGCCGTTATCCTCGACCCAGAGGCGCACCCAGCCCTCGCCGCGTTCGGACCGGATCCCGACATACGGCCGGTCACCCGAGCTCCCTTGCCGGTTTGGCGCCGCCGCTCATCGGTGCCTGTCAGGTATGGTTGAGTGCGGGCCTTGAACTTACCACCGGTTACGTACACTTTGGCTAGACCGTGAGGCCGGTCTGGGCCGATCGTGACAACTGCTTGCAAGCTTCGGACATCGTTGGGCACGTCCCGCAGGTCGCGCGGTGCCGATGGGAAGGACCGACCAAACACATGAAGCGAAGGCAGCTGCCGAGCACGCTTCCGAAAGCGACCGAGAGCCGGGCCGAGCCTTGGATCGTCGTAGCGCTACTGTTCCTATTCATGCTCATCAACTTCGCCGATCGAGCCGTCCTTGGTCTCGCCGCGGTTCCCATCATGCAGGAGCTGGAGCTGAACCACACTCAGTTCGGCCTGATCGCGACGAGCTTCTTCACGCTGTTCTCGCTCGGCGCTGTGATCGGGGGCTTCCTGGTGAACCGCGTTGCCACCAGGTGGGTGCTGGCTGCACTGGCATTGATCTGGTCGTTGTGCCAGCTGCCCATCATGCTGTCGGTCTCCGTCACCGCCCTCATCGGCAACAGGATCGCCCTCGGCGCCGGCCAAGGGCCTGCCTACCCGGTTGCAGCTCATGCCGCGTTTAAGTGGTTCCCAAGCGAACGCCGGGCCCTTCCGACGAGCATCATTGCCATTGGCGCACTCGCCGGCAACGGCATCGCGGCACCTGTGATCGTTGTCATCATTACTGCATGGTCCTGGCATGCCGCATTCGGCTTTCTCGGTGCCATAGGCCTCGTTTGGTGCGCCACCTGGCTGTTGGTGACCCGAGAGGCTCCCGGCGCACTCTCTAGCGGTGCGGATCAGCCAGTTCGAAATATTTCATACGGCCGCTTGCTCAGATGCCGGACCCTTGTCGGCGTCCAGGTGGTCGGCTTCTCCGCCTATTGGCTCCTGACCTTGGCCCTCGTCTGGTTGCCGACTTTCCTGACGCAGGCCTTCGGCTACACGCCGATCCAGTCCGGTTGGATCATGATGCTCGTCTCCCTCGGCCAGATCGCATTCCTTCCGGCGATGTCGAGCCTCTCGGATGGGCTGAAGCGACGCGGGGTTTCGAGCCGGCACGCCTGCGGGTCGATTGCCTGTGCCGGAACCCTGGTCGCCGGGCTGATCACGATCGTGCTGTCCCGTTCGGAGGGATCACTGCCGATCATCGTCTGCACGGTCATCGCGTTCTCCCTGGTCAATGTGATATTCGTTCTCGGTCCTGTCCTGGTCGCAGACGTCACTCCAGCCCGGCAGCGCGGAGCGGTTCTCGGCATCGTCAACGGCATCACGACACTCGCGGGACCTCTGGCACCGTCCGTGACCGGGATGATCCTCGACTTCAGCAGCGGGGTGACAGATGGCGTCCGCAACGCCCTCCTGCTCGCCGGAGCCTTTGCCATCGTCGGCGCGCTCGCCGGGATCGTCCTCATCGATCCAGAGGCGGATCAGGTCCACGATGCCTCGGATGCCGCACCCATTGACGTGGGCAGTGCAAAGCGTCAGCAATCCGGCAGTTTCAGCAATCAGAGCCGCTGAAACATCACGGGAAAGAACCGGCTTGTGCGTGCCCTGATGACGCCATTCGGTCCGTACCCGAGTTAGGGTAGACCGGTCCGCCACGCGAGAGGCGATTGCCCTGACCAGCGCCGAAAAGCGCGGGTGAAGGCACTGGCCTCGGAGTAACCAAGCGCAGCCGCGATCTCGGCGAGCGGCACCTTGGTATCCTCGAGCAACTGCCGGGCAATCTCGAACCGGATCTCATTGTTGAGGGTCCGATAACGTATTCCGTTGCCCTTCAAGCGGCGGCTCAGCGTACGGCGGTGCATCGTCAGCAGACTGGCAATCTCTTCCGCCGAACACCGGTTGCTCGTCAGCTGCGTGCGTAGCAGGCGCCGGATGTCGTCCACGAACGTGGAAGCGGAAGGGTCCTTCATCGCGTTGATCCGCTCCTCCAGCACAGCCCGCAGCAAGGGATCGGCTCCAACCACCTTTCGCTCTAGGTCGCCGGATGCGAAGACCAGGGTGGCAACCTCCTGGTTGAACCGGACTGGAGCCCGGAAATGGCGCCGGAATGGCTCTGGATCTTTAGGAGCCGCACGCGGCAAGAGGACTTCCATTGGCCTCCATTCGCCACCGCACACGGCACCAATGGCGTTGGCGGCCACCGCAAGGGAGCCATCCGTGATCTGGTCGACGCTCTCGGTCTCGGGCTGGTAGACCGAGAAGGTGAACAGGGCCGTCTCACCGCAGATCGTGAGCGACGGGACGGAACCACGGTTCTGAATGCTCAAGTTCGACACGAGCGCATTCAATGCATCGCCCACCGTCTCCGAATGCTGCATCAACCGCCCGACCAACCCCAGCGATAGGATCGTGGCGCGTTGCCCCACCAGCAATCCGAAATGTGGGCAGTGTGTGCGGGCCACACACAAGGTGAGAAGCCGGCCCAAGGCAGCATGCGGAATGATGTTTGCACCATCCTCGAAGAGGCGCGGGTCTAAACCGGCCACGCGAATGACGGGATCCGGATCGATGCCGAAGGCGCTCAGCGTCGGGACAATTTCCTTGGCAACCCCTAAATGAATGTGGCCGGGCAGAAGCGTTCGGGCGGATCGTTGGGTAGCAATGGGATTAGGGTCGCTGGCATTCGTGGACGGAAGCACAGGGTCCTTCATCGTCATCACCCTTTAGGGACCCCGAAAGCCTTTGCCCAGCTACAAGGTCGCCGTGGCCGGACACGCAAGCTTGGATCAGTGTTGAATTAACATAGGATAGCTGAGGTTTCCGGCCAGTGGGTAGAACATCAAGACATGACCGGCTCCATCTGAGCATGAGCCGAGCCGTGGACTTAGACTCAGGAGCTTGACGGATATCCTGCTTCTTGAGAGGTGGCGACGGCGCCCGCCTATGATCGCGCTATTAAACAAGAGATCATGTCGTCGGCTACGCGATCGAATCCACACGTAATATCATTTTTTCCTACAGCCCACTCTCTCCCCGCTGGACTTCCCACTGCTCTGAAGCTCGCTCGATCATCACTCCTGTCCCGAACTGCCAAGTAATCGTCCAGAAGTGTCAAGCATCGTGGAAGAGAGCGACCTAGCGTGCTCTTCCGGCCGGAATGAACGCCGGATGAGCAAGGGGAAGCGGAGATCACGGAAGATGCCCCCGGCACGCGCGCAACGCGCAGGCTCCGAGGTCTGAATTCTGGCATCCGCGGGCACAAACGGGGAACGGGATATGCCACCTCTAAAGCCGGGCGACAAAGCACCGGTCATGGGTACCGAGTTGGGGCGCGGATCGATTATCGCATCATCTTGGCCCACGTCCCTGCAGAAGGGAACCTGGCTTTATCTGGTCGCTACAACCGCCATCGTGCTGACGGTAACCGGCTGCACCCTCACTTCGAACGATGGACCTTCCTCGGCCGTTGCCGTGGCTCCCGCAGCTTTCGGGCGTGAGCGCCTGATCGGTCGATGGGGCACTGCGTCCTTCCATACCGAGAAGGATCGGCAAAGGACGGAACGTGAAGCACGGGCCCAATGCAGTCAACCTTACAGAATTGCCGAAGGTCCGACCGACGGCGTGATGATGCACGTCGCGGATGATCCGACGCTGTACGAACTCAGGCTCAAGGGAGACGCTGCGGGCAAGACCTATCTCGGGTTTGAGGCCCCTCCAGGTCACCCGCAGGATCGCGAAATCCTCACCGCGACCGACAATCTGATGATTATGCGCTTCATCGATCCGGACGCGAACCGTCGCTACGGCACGTTCGTGTATGTGCGTTGCGGCGCCTGACAGTCGAGCCCCAACAATCGGAGGACAGCACTTTGCGGCACCTACGAATGAACCATCACGGGACTTCGGCCGCGTGCCGAGCGCTGGCGTTAGCTGCCGGATTGTTGATGATATCTGGTTTTGTCGATCGAGCTGCAGCCCAGTCTGGAGCCAAGCCGCAGCAGGAGACGCTCGAGATCGGTGACGAACCAGGCCGCATATCGACGGAAGAAATCGTCATCACGGACGGTCCCTTTGCCCGGCAGATGGTCTTCTTCCGATCGAACGAGGCGCCCGGCACCGTCATCATCCATACGTCGGAGCGGTTCCTCTATGTCGTGCAAGGCAACAATCGGGCCCTTCGTTATGGCATCGGCGTCGGGCGTGAGGGGTTCCAATGGTCCGGGCTGGTGCAGGTAAGCCGCAAGGCCGAGTGGCCGGATTGGCGACCGCCGCCGGAAATGATCGCGCGCCAACCCTATCTCCCGCGGTTCATGGCCGGGGGGCCGGGTAATCCGATGGGAGCCCGTGCTCTCTACCTTGGTTCGACCGTCTTTCGGATCCACGGCACCAATCAGCCGGAGACGATCGGCCATGCGATCTCGTCCGGCTGTTTCAGGCTGGCCAACGGCGACATCATCGATCTGTTCACCCGTGTGCCGCTCGGCACCAAGGTGGTCGTCCGCCACGGCGCCAGCCTGTGAGCCGCAGATCTCGTCCATTCTTGCAGACCAGGAAAGTCGCGCATCCGTTATGTGTCGGAGAACAAGGATCATGTTGAACACGGCCCGAGCCATTGTATTCGCTGGCATGTTGGCTGCCCTGTCGGCACCTGCTGACGCAGGAACCCTGGAGACCGTGAAGCAACGCGGCACCTTGCAATGCGGTGTCAGCGAAGGCCTGTTCGGGTTCTCCGAGCGTAGCGCTCAGGGCGAATGGTCCGGTTTCGATGTCGATTTCTGCCGCGCGGTCGCCGGTGCCATCCTCAGCGACCGGGCTAAGGTTACATTCGTGCCGCTCTCCGCCGCGGAGCGGTTCGGTGCTCTGCGCGATGGCCGGGTGGACTTGTTGTCCCGTAACTCGACCTGGACTCTGGAGCGGGAAGCAGGGCTCGGGCTTGCTTTCGCGGGCATTACCTACCATGACGGACAGGGTTTCATGGTGATGCGGAATCCCGCCGTCACCTCGGCGCTTGAACTCGACCGAGCCAAGGTGTGTGTCGAGAAGGGAACCACGAGTCAACTCAATTTGGCGGACTATTTCCGCTCCAATTCCATGACCTTCGAGGAGCATGCCTTTCCCAGTGCCGCCGAGGCCCTCGCGGCTTTTCAGTCCGGTCAATGCAACGTCCTGACACGCGACCAGTCCGCACTCTTCGCCGAGCGTCTGAAGCTCCCCAACCCGAACGAGACGGTTATTCTTCCGGACATCATCTCAAAAGAGCCGCTTGGGCCGGTGACGCGCGCCGACGATTTCGCATGGTTCACGATCGTGAAGTGGGTGAACTTCGCTCTCGTGAATGCTGAGGAACTCGGTATTTCGTCAGCGAACGCAGACGAGGTACCGAGCTCGAACAAACCCGATGTGCGCCGCTTCGCGGGCTTGGAAGGCGGATCCGGCAAGATGCTTGGATTGGAAGATGCATGGGCGCTGCACGCTGTCCGGGCCGCCGGCAACTACGCCGAAATCTACGAACGGAACCTCGGGGTCGAGTCTCGCCTCGGCATCCCGCGGGGCCTGAACCAGCTCTGGAATATGGGGGGCATCCTTTACGCCCCGCCAATCCGGTAACAGCTTTTGCTCGGGCTCCGACATGCCACCGGAGCATCAACACGGCCCATCGCGGACACCACCTGTTTACGGCACTGGGCCAGACATCACTCGCAATGCACAGCGACGCCTTGTCTCTTTATGGGTCCATCTTGCGGGGAACTGATTTCGGTCTTCGCTGACGCTGTCCTGAGGGTCCGCATGACAGGCTAGAGCGTCGGACGTGAATTCGAACTCACGTTCGATGCTCCAAGTCATTGTTTCTCACATCTTACACGCAAAACCGGTACCCATTTTTGCGTTCGATGCTCTAGGAAGCGAGGAGTGGCGGCCCCGCGATCTCATGGACAAAGATCGCCGAGAAAGGAACCTCGAAGACAAGTTCGTCCGCAGCATTCACCACCTCGATGATGTAATCCTGTGGGTCCCGTCCGCGGACGGCGAATGCGGTCTGCATGCTCCGAGCCGCGTAGAGAGTCATGAGGACGACAGTTTCCACGTCAGGGAAGTCGAGACCGAGTTCGTCGCGACTCAGTTCCTGACGAATGCTCCTGACATGAAAGAAGAAGCGTGGCACGGGCTCCTCCTGTTCCGGCACGGCGTCGCCCCATCATTGTGCCCAGATCCGGAGTTCATTCTTGTCCGCTTGGGACAATCGCTTTGCATTTCGGGACTTGGCCGCGTTGAGAGCTGAGAGGATTATCCCGTCAGCCTCGCTTCGAGCGGATCGGATAGAGATCACGGGTGGAGGATCGTACAACAACCATGACGCGTCCCAAACTGTTAAGGCGGCGTCCCAAGGCATCAAGCAGCCTGCATCCTGATCGCTAGGCTGTCTTCTATTGCAAACAGCAGGAGATAGCCATGCAAAGGGGAATGATTGCTACCGTGGCGGCCTTGTTCATCGTCGGTGCGTCACTGGCCCATGCACAGCAAGCCTCACCGGGCACAGGCAGCACGCCCGAGAGCACACCGCTCAACCCGGCCGAGTTCAAGATGCTCACCGATATCCGGGTCGGTGTGGTCAAGGCGGCGCTGCAACTCACGCCGGACCAGGAGAAACTGTGGCCTGCCGTTGAAGAGGCCATCCGCGCCAGAGCCGACACACGCTACCGCCGGTTGGCTTCATTGGGAGAGACCATGGGCCAATGGCGCGACATCGATCCAGTGCAGCTGTATCGAACACGTGCCGACGCATTGGCGGATCGTGCGGCGGGCCTGAGGAAGCTGGCCGATGCATGGCAGCCCCTCTACCAGAGCCTTAGCCCTGACCAGAAGATGCGTCTAAGGCTCGTGACAGTGCATGCGATCGAGGGTTTCCGCACTGCGCTGGAGAACCGTCGCATGGAGATGGATGACGGCGAGGACATTGAGTTCCTGATGTCGGTTCCATGACGGCATGTCTGCGGACAGTCGATAGCGGCTGACGGGCCGGAGCTGTCCTGAAATGACAAGCCATTGTCACGTCCAGTCAAGCGACAGGGACGGATTTGACTATATTGGCCCTCGAGCGGCATCCGCGATGGCGGCCGTTCGGCTCCGGTCTCTAACCCGCGGGCACACGCATGAAGCATTCCAGCGACGTGGTGCATGAAATGAAGCATCAACAGCCTTCGAAGAAGGAGCGAGCCAAGGTCGAAGCGGCAGTTGCCGGCGATGACCGAGGAAGGATGAAGCGGAAGGAATTCGAGAGCGAGTTGAGAACACTTCAGGTCGAGCTCGCGCGCCTGCAAACCTGGGTCAAGGCGACAGGCGCCAAGATCGTCGTGATATTCGAGGGCCGCGACACCGCCGGCAAGGGCGGGGTGATCAGCCGCATCACCCAACGCGTAAGCCCGAGGGTATTTCGGCATGTCGCCCTGCCGGCTCCGACAGAGCGTGAGAGAAGCCAGCTCTACGTTCAGCGCTACATCGCCCAGTTTCCGGCTGCAGGTGAAATCGTGCTGTTCGACCGCTCATGGTACAACCGGGCGGGTGTCGAGCGCGTGATGGGCTTCTGCACGAACGACGAGTACGAGCGCTTCATGCGGCTCGTGCCACCGTTCGAGCGGGAGATCATCGATAACGGCATTATCCTGCTCAAGTACTTCCTCGATGTGAGCCAGGACGAGCAGCGGCGCCGGTTCGCTGATCGTATCAATGACCCGATGAAACATTGGAAGCTCAGCCCCATGGACACCGAGTCGGTGCGCCGCTGGTGGGACTACACGCTTGCCTACCAGGATATGCTGCGTGGTACCGACACACCCCATGCTCCCTGGTACCTCGTGCCGTCCGACGACAAGCGCCGCGCTCGCCTCAATCTGATCGCCCATATGCTGAGCCAAATCCCATACAAAAAGGTCAAGGTCGATCTGCCGAAAGTGCCGAAGGCCGAGCCGCGGCCGAAGCGGGCCGAGAATGGACTGCCCGCCAAGACGATCGTGCCGGCACGGTACTGAGCGCCAAGGGGACAAGCCCGGAGCGCAATCATGGTTCGCATGAACCCGGAGAATTCTCCTCATATCGGCCCAGTGCCGGCGGCGACAGGCCCGTCTGCCGACGGGGCCGATGGAGTGAGGGAACTTGCGGCTCGAAGCGCCGGCAGCTCCGGAGCGAGGTCGCCCGCCCGCAAAATCGGTATCGAGGATCGCTGGCTCCATTGGACGCCGGGCATCCGCACCCTGCTTGTATATGAGGCCTCATGGCTCGGACATGACGTCGTAGCTGGTCTTGTGCTGGCCACGATGCTGGTGCCGGTCGGGATCGCCTATGCCGTGGCATCCGGCCTACCGGGCATCTGCGGGCTCTACGCTACGATCGTCCCGCTGCTGGTCTACGCGGTGTTCGGACCGAGCCGCATCCTCGTCCTCGGCCCCGACTCGGCCCTTGCGGCGGTTATCCTCGGTATCGTGCTCCCGCTGTCCGGCGGAGATCCACAGCGCGCCATCGCCCTGGGCGGCCTCATGGCGCTCGTGTCAGGGACCGTCTTGATCTTGGCCGGACTGGCACGGCTGGGATTCGTGACCGAGCTCCTGTCCAAGCCGATCCGCTACGGCTACATGAACGGCATCGCACTGACCGTCCTGATCAGCCAGCTCCCCAAGCTATTCGGCTTTTCGGTCGAAAGCACGGGACCGCTACGGGACCTATGGGCGATCGGCGGAGCCATCCTGGCCGGCAGAACGAACTGGGTGGCGCTTGCGATCGGCGTAGGGACGTTGGCAACCATCCTGCTGCTGAAAGGCAGCAAGCGCGTACCTGGCATCTTGGTAGCCGTCGTGGGTGCGGCGATCCTCGTTGGCATGTTCGACCTTGCCGATCGCCGCAACGTCTCGGTCCTCGGCCCGCTGCCGCAAGGCCTGCCCGGTTTCGTGATCCCATGGATCGAGCTCAACGATCTCATCCCCGTGCTGGTTGGCGGCTGCGCCGTCGCCATGGTGTCGTTCGCCGACACCAGCGTTCTCTCGCGCGTATACGCCGCACGGACCCGCACTGCAGTCGATCCCAATCAGGAGATGGCTGGCCTGGGGGCTGCCAATCTCGTCACCGGGTTCTTCCAAGGTTTTCCGATCAGCAGCAGCAGTTCACGGACGCCCGTCGCCGAGGCCGCCGGCGCGCGCACGCAACTGACCGGCATCGTCGGCGCGCTCGCCATTGCACTGCTGCTGCTTGTGGCACCCAACCTGCTGCGAAATTTGCCGACCGCCGCTCTTGCCGCCGTCGTGATCGCGTCGGCCATCGGACTGTTCGAAGTAGCCGACCTCAAGCGCATCCACCATATCCAGCGCTGGGAATTTTGGCTCTCGATCGCGTGCTTTGCCGGCGTCGCCGTGCTCGGCGCCATTCCGGGCATTGGTTTGGCGATCGTGATTGCCATAATCGAGTTCCTGTGGGATGGCTGGCGCCCCTACTCTGCCGTCTTGGGGCGTCCGGCTGGCATCGAGGGGTACCACGACGTCACGCGCTATCCGGATGCCAGCCGGATTCCCGGTCTTGTCCTGTTCCGTTGGGATGCGCCGCTGTTCTTCGCCAATGCGGAATTGTTCCGCGAGCGGGTTCTCGCCGCCGTGGCTGATTCACCGACGCCGGTGGGGTGTGTTGTGGTCGCAGCGGCTCCCGTCACGAGTGTCGATGTGACCGCGGCCGATGTCCTGACCGAACTGGACGAGGCGCTGCTGGCGCACGGCATAGAGCTCCGGTTTGCAGAGCTGAAGGACCCCGTCAAGGATAAGCTGAGGCGGTTCGGACTGTTCGAACAGTTCGAAGAAGCGCGGTTCTTTCCCACGATTGATGCCGCCGTGTCGCGATATCGTGCGACCACGTGAAGAGGCCTATCAAGACTCTCGGAACCGAGTGCAAGTTCTCACGTTTCGTTCGGCGCGGAAAATCAATCCACTTCCAACTCACGTAGCCCGCTGGGTCCGCATGACGCGCCAGCACCGTTCATCCTCTATGACCTGGCCGGGATCAGATACAGAATGGCCGCGATGATCAGGTAAAGCGCGAGAAGCTGTGCACCCTTGAACCAATTGGACTGGCCGGTCGTGGTGACCGTAGCCCCGAGCAATACTGCCCCGAACAGCATCCACATCTCGGCTTGAGAGAACACCAGTCCGAACTGCGGCTGTCCCATAGCTGGCGCAACCAACACCAGGACCGGCGCCACGAACAGAGCGATCTGCACGCAGCTTCCCAAGGCAATGCCGATGCTGAGATCGGGACGGTTCGCCCGGCTCATGGCAATGGCTGAGCCGGACTCGGCCGCGCCCCCGACCAGCGCGAGCACGATCACGCCCATGAACATCTGTGACATGCCCAGTGCGTGCCCGGCCTGCTCGGCGGCACCGACGAGGATCTCGCTCATCCAGGCTGCGCCAGCGGAGGCGGCCAGCAAGGTCGCGATGCCCAACTTGAGGCTTGGGTGCTCCTCGCCCTCCTCAGTCAAGGGCGCATTCAACTCGGCGAAGGTCTCCGGATGTGTTCTCAGGGAGTACAACAAGAAAAGTCCGTATAGGCCCAGCAGCACGATCGCTATCACAAGGTCCAGGGTCGCGTGCACGCCAAGGTGAGGCTCCGTTTCCAAGGCCCGGTGGAAAGCACTCGGAAGCGCCAGGCTGATCCATGCCAACACCATGGTCGACGAGTAGGTTCGGACCGCATTCGGGTTGTACTCCTGTGCGTGGTGTCGCAAGCCGCCGAGCAGAAAGGACAGTCCGAGAGCGATCAGCAGGTTGGCCAGCAGCGCCCCGACGATGGAGGCACGCACCATCTCCAACAGGCCGACCCGCAGGGCTGCCATGGCGATGATCAGCTCGGGCAGGTTGCCGAAGGTGGCGTTGAGGAGACCGCCAATCGTGGCGCCCGTGTGGGCCGCTACCTGCTCCGTGCCTTGAACAATGAGCTTAGCAAACGGCACGATGGCCAAGGCAGCGCAGAAGAAGACTACTCCGGCCGGAACGGTGCCGATGTAGTCCAACAAAGCGGCGATAGGCGCAAGGATCAGGAGCCACAGGAGATTGGGTCTGAGCGGGAAACCCACGAGCAGAGATGCCTCGACCGCCGGGCGTGCGTTAGGATAAGGCTTGTCCGTCATGACCTCGTCCTCTTCCCCATTCCCCTGCAGGCCTGCCGATTACCCCATGGGGCCTGTTGCCGATCCCGACAAAGCCGTACCCCACCGCCCGGACATAACCCAATAGAGGTCGTCCTTATACGGATCGGACGTGCGATCCCCTGGAGTGGGCAGATCCGCCTCTCGCCCGCACCCTAGTTCATGTAGAGCAAAGCGCTTGATCGGAGGGGACAATCTCTTGACAGTTCAGGCCGCCGCGTCTCCGCTTGGGCACACTCTAACGGTATGGAGCATCACAACCGAGGGCTTCGCCCTCAACCCCGGCATTCCCGGCGGAGGAAGGACTATCCGGCGGACGTCGACGACCCAAATTGTCAAGGGGCTGTCCCCTTCAGTCAAGCGCGATGCTGCGACGTACATACAGTGTGCCGTGACGGACAGCAGGGATGAAAGTTCTGCCATTGCGGAGGTCACGATGAGAATTGCGGGGTTCTTGGCTGTCGCTGGGCTTGGCTTGATTTGGGCGGCTTCCGACACGATAGCGCAAGGAGGGTCTTCCGGGCTTCAGGGCACCTGGCTATCGGGCAGCGAGGATTGTGCGGAGGTTTTCTCAAATAGCGGGAAAGGGACGTCGTTCAAGAAGCCGGTCGACATTTTCGCACCCGCCTTCATCGTCTCCGGCAAGCGCCTGAGGACGCCCCAGGCGTCGTGCAGCATCAAGTCGATCCGTCCAGCCGGCGACCGACAGCTCCTGGTCCTTGGCTGCGCCAATGCCGTGGCGGGCAACGAGGTGCGGGTTCTCATGGCGTCGCAGCCAGACGGCACGCTCAAGCGCTATCTCAATGAGCGGGACACAGGCGGCACCGCTTATCGGCAGTGCTCCCGATGACGGCAAAAAGCCGGGCCTCAACACCGCACCCGGTGCACTACGACCCACCCTGTTTCGGACATCCCGTAGCATAGCGCCGCTACCGATGAGGACGTGCCGAGCGTCGGAGCAGGAAAAGAGATCAGGAGACAGCGATGCAGGCGAGGAACTACTCGGCTATCGCGCCCCTGCGTGACGGGCGCATGGCCGAGATCCGCGCTCTCCGGCCGGAGGATCGGGCCGGCCTTCTCGCTGCCGTCGGCCGGGCCACCGACCTGTCCGTCTATCGGCGCTTCTTCGGCTTCAAGCGAGGCTTCACGGAACAGGAGATCGATTTTTACGTCAACGTCGACTTCGAGAACCATGTCGCCCTGGTGGCCTTGGTGGAGGAGGACGGAGAACCGCTAATCGTCGGCGGAGGGCGCTATGTCGTGGTGCAGCCCAATCAGGCCGAGGTCGCCTTCGCCGTGGACGATTCCCACCAAGGCAAGGGTATCGGCGCGGCCTTGATGCACCATTTGGCGCTCCTTGCCCGTCAGGCCGGACTCAAGGAGCTGATCGCAGAAGTCCTGCCGGACAACACTGCGATGCTGAAGGTGTTCGCGACAAGTGGACTCGGGAGCACGATCCGACGCGAGCCGGACGCGATGCATGTCGTGCTTCAGCTCTCTTGAACCGTGCGCCTAAAGCACCACACCACCGGAGCCGAGGCGCTCACGGGTAACAGCATGTTTCGCGGCTGAGACTGCATCGGGAGTTCGACCAGTGCAGGTGGATTTCGGGTTGTAGCCTACCCGGCACTCGGTGGGAGGCGGGCGTCATGCCCCCACCCCGCACGCCACGCTGTTGGCGTCTGACCTGACCAGCGTCGGAAGGCGCGGGTGAATGCACTCGCCTCGGAGTAGCCGAGAGCGGCTGCGATTTCGACAAGCGGCACCTCGGTGTCCCCCAGCAATTGGCGCGCGATCTCGAACCGGATTTGATTGGTCATCAATCGGTAACCCTGGCCGCTGCCCCTGAGACGGCGGCTCATGGTGCGGCGATGCACAGCCAGTAACCCGGCCATATCCTCCGCCGTGCAGCGCGCGCCGAGTAGCCGGGTGCGCAGCAGCCGACGGATATCGTCTGAGAACCCGGCACCGGCGTCAGCCCTCAGTTGCCGCATGCGGTCCTCCAGCACGGTCCGCAGCAGTGGATCGGCGCCAGCCACCTTGCGCATCAGGTCCTCGGCCGGGAACACCAGTGTGGCGCTCTCCTGGTTGAACCGGACCGGTGCCCGAAAATGTTGCCGGTAGGGCTCTGGATTGGAAGGCGTCGTGCGGGGCACGAGCACCTCGATCGGGTTCCATTCCGAACCGCACAGCGCCCGCAGTGCATTGACCGCTATGGCGAGTGAGGCATCGGTGATCTGCTCGGCGCTCTCTGTCGACGGTGAATAGACCGCGAATGTGAGCAGCGCCACGCCATCTGTGTTGGTCAGCGAGGCAACCACGGCACGGTCCTGGACGTCCAGATTGGACACAAGCCCATCCAAGGCAGCGCCTACGGTCTCTGAGTGCTGCATCAGGCGCCCGACCAAGTCCATGGACAGGATTGTGGCGCGCCGGCCGACCAGCAATCCGAGATGGGGGCAGCGCGTGGACGCCACGCTCAGGGTATACAACCGGGCGAGAGAAGCAAAGGTAACAACGTTCGTGCTATCCTCGAACTGGCAAGGCTCGAGCCCCGATGCGCGGATGAGTGCGTCAGGATCAAGGCCCAACTCGCGCAGCACCGGGACAATTTCCCTGCTGGCTCCAAGGTGGATGTAACCGGTCGAAATTGTTCGTCGGGGGGACGACCGGGCAATAGGCAAGAACTCAATTGGTTCCTCCGGGCTCTTGCTCGTATCCTTGCGTGCTGACTCGGTGTCGTCACTCATTGTCATGCCCCGTCGGTTTCGAAGAACCGATACCAGGACCGCGTGGCCGCTAACCTCGACTGCTGATCCTGGCGAACTACAGCGAATGCAGGAACTCTTGGCATCTACGCTCCAACGTTAGCGTCTTGGTCCTCCAACTCGCGTTGGCTGCATCGTCTGACCCCAACATGGAGTCGAGGGCGACAGAGTGAACAAGGGATGGCCCGCTTGAACCGTTCACTTTGGGCAGACATCCCAAAACCCCTGAGTGCGTTGCGAATTGGTGTAATACCAGCAATAGCCGGCACCCGGCGACGGCGAGGCAGCATAGGTGGTGGCAGCAGCTGCCGTTATGAACCCAAGCGCCGCCCCGGCCGCCACCGCAGCTCCGGGACGCCACCAATATGACGATGGCCGGTACCACCCACCCGCTGGCACGGGAGGCCGGTACCCCGGTCGGACGGCGACATTGCCAGCCGGTCCGCGCGCCGCAGCCCCACCGTACGGTCCGCGAGCGGCCACCCCTCCTCGGGGGCCACGCGCCACCGCTCCTCGCGGACCGCGCGCAGCTGCACCGCCCCTGGGCCCGCGCACGGCTGCTCTTGCATATTCCAGGTTCCCTTCTCTGACGACCTCGTGCCATCCGCCCGAGAATTCCGGTCCTGCATTGACTGGCGGCAGGGTGCTTGCCCCGACTGGAGTCCAGACCACAGCGAGCAAGCCAAAGATAAAGGTCGTTCCAATCGTCTGAAGGGTGACTTGGCCTGAACAGCGGTTGTGCATGCGCCTCTCCCCTGAACGTCCGATGGCTTGGAGCATCGCACCATGGCCAGCCCTGGAGCAAGCCCCGAGGAAAATAGACTTCATGCCCGGACCTTTGCCTTAGGGCAAGAGTCCTCGATTCCTAATGCTCTGCTTGACACTTCAGGACAAGCACTTTGCAGTTTGGGACAAGCAACGCACGAGGCCTGCGGCAGTTGAGGATCTGCGCTGCATTCTGCCCGTACTCGCCAGCTCTCCGAAATCTACCCCGAGGGGCACAGAGGCCCCGCATGATACTAATTTCGTTACTCCATTCCGTTGTCTTATGAGCGTAGCGAGTTCGCGAGTGACCACGTCAAATAAAAGGGATAGCATCCATAACGCCTGCATGTGTTCGCCCTCATGCCTGGACGCGACCGGAAACGTGCCTGAGGAGTGAATGCGAACCCTCATGCCCAAGGAGCGGCTCTCGATTCACCCTATCTAACCCGGGATTTGGCCATCGACACTGAATTCGCCGTGGATGCCGAGAGATTGGGCAGCAGTCACGATCAAGATACTATCTAATCCGTGTGATGCTGACTGTCAGCGCGCTGTGTATGCAGCCAATCCAGCAGCAGCACGTAACTCACCGCCAGAAGCACCGGACCGACGAATAAACCCAAAAGTCCATCGACGAGCACGCCGCCAACAACACCAAGCAGAATGACCGGCATAGGCACCTCCAGACCTCTGCCGAGCATCAATGGCCTCAGAATGTTGTCGCTCAGGCCGACGACAACATTCCAGGCGAGAAAGATGATTGCTGCTTGAGTCGCCTCAGTCGCGAAGACATAGCCGACGATAGGAAGCGACAATAATATCAAAGGCACCTGCATGATCCCCAGCAAGAGCGCCGCCAGCGTCAAGGGCCCGGCCGCCTGAAGTCCGATGAAGAAAAAACCGACACCGAGGAGCAGCGCCTGAATCAATGCGACACCCACCACTCCAAGCCCCACGCCACGGATTGTCGCGGAAGTCAGGGAGACCAACTGCACCGCACGCGCCGCACTTCCAGTGACGCGCTCCAGCAACCGCCGGGAGAATTCGGCGCCGCCCTTGCCATAAGCGATGAGAACGGAAGCGATTCCAAATGAAAGGATGAATGACAATTCGCCCACGGCCAATCCACCCGCAAACGAGGCCAACCATGCCAGGGGGCCACTCAGCAAATGGCCGTATTTCGCCAACGCAGCAGGCAGATTTGTTGCGACGAGTGTCCATATCTCCATCAGCTTTTTGCCAACCAGCGGTGTGCCATCAAGCCATGGAGGTGGCGAGGGCAGAGCTATGGCCTGACTCTGCACATTCGAGATCACCGAATAGAGTGATGTTGCGAGTGACGTCACAACGATGACCATCGGAACCAGCATCACCGCAACCCCGATCAGCCCGATCAACAGTGCCGACCAACGCTCGCCAAGGTAGTTGGCCAGATGGAGATGAAGCGGATACAAGATCACCGCCAGGATCGCAGACCACATCAAAATGAACGCGAAAGGCAGCACGATCCGGGCACACGCATAAACCAGCACAGCCACCAGTCCAACGCGTAGAACGGTGTCGAACACGGTAGTGGACTTCATCTCGGCGCCGTGTCCTGACGCAGACCTGTCCATCGGTTGATTTCTCTGCACCCCGGGCTCCGCAAGACACGTTTAAGGAGGATTTATCAGCGCCTGCCGACGCGATTGACCGGACCGCCACGGTTCATGGGCGTTCCCGATCGCACCCCGACACCTGGTGCACCCACCCCTGGAGTCGCCACGGCACGCGCGACCGGCCGCGGCCGTAGCACAACGCCAGGCCGTACGACGCAACCGACGGGATAGTTGATGTATTGGCAGTAGACTACCGCCCTGGCGTCTTCAGTGCTGGCTACCACGAGACCAACTGCCAGCGCCGACAATGTGATGGCAAGCTTCATGTTTTCCTCCCTTAATTGTCCTCGTCTGGGCCCTGCCTGACCGCGCAGGTCAGAAATCCGATTGCCAGCAACGCAACCCACCCTGGATTATATCCATGTCCATCCGCGACAGGTTGGGGGTACATTTGATCTGCTCCTACCTTGCGTGCGCCGCCTGGCGACCGTTGGCAAGTATGTGGCTCATCCGCACATTCCGGATGAATTCTAGTCGCTCCTCTTTGATCTGCTTGATTGATCAGGACATTGCGTTGACAGTTTAGGTCAGAAGCAGACATCTTCGCGCCGACCACCGGAGCGATGACAGATCCAGGAGCGGTAAGCTGAAACAGACATCATGCTCCTGGATCGGCTTATCACGGTCGACTTCGAGCAGAGTCGTGAGAGGGTCCAGCTTGAGCGATGGTTGTTTTCCCTCATGATAAGTACTCTTCGGCCGCAGTAATTTACCGCCAGTTCGGCTATACTCCCCCTGAGGATCGACCGTTCCAAGGAGGCTTGAATGATATCAATGCCTGCGATCATGGCGGACGAGCTCGGAAGGAACATCGCGAGCGACTTCCGCCGTCTGTTCGGCTCCGCGCAACAGGATAAGGCCGAGAGGCTGGACGGAGCTGTACGGATGGCGCTGGAATGCATCGGCAAGAGCGATGCGCTCTATCACAATATCGAGCATACCTTCCTCGTCACTCTTGTCGGGCGGGACATCCTCCACGGCCGGATGTTGACCGAGCGCCTGGAACCGGACGACTATTCGCACCTGATCGTCGCCTGCCTGCTGCATGATATCGGCTATGTCCGCGGTATCCTAAATGGCGATGGCAGGGACAAGTTCGTGGTCGACGAGACCGGGATGACCGTCACCCTGCCGCGTGGAGCATCGGATGCAGCACTCGCCCCATATCACGTCGACCGCTCTAAGCTCTTCGTTATGGAGCGTCTGGCTGGCTCGCCCCTGCTTGATGCCGAGCGGGTAGCGCGAGCGGTCGAGTTCACACGCTTTCCGGTGCGGGAAGAAGCGAAGAATGGTTGGGAGAGCCGGGAGGGCCGGCTGGTCCAAGCCGCGGATCTGATCGGGCAGCTCGGCGATCCCCTCTACCTCAAGAAGGCCAACGCCTTGTTCCACGAATTCGAGGAGATCGGAGTCAATTGCCGACTGGGCTATAGCTCCCCGGCCGATTTGGTCGAACGCTTTCCTGACTTCTACTGGACCAGCGTCTCGCCACACATCCAGCATGCCATGACGTACCTGAATGTGACGGCAGCAGGCCGACAGTGGATCGCCAACCTGCACAACCATGTGTTCTGTGCGCAGCACAATTTCGCGCTCATGGGACCGCAACGATGAGTTCGGACAGCCTCGCATTGCAGGGATGGTATCGAGATCAAGGTCATTCTTTTAGCGCCCCGCCCCTGCTTCCGAACCTCGGTCCTTATCCGACGGGAATCACCCGCGGATGGATCCGAGTCCCAAAAGGACCAGCAGCTGTCTCGTTCGGTCAAGCCGTCGACTCGAGGACAAGGCATGTTCCCCGGCAGATCATCGAGGTAACCCATCGACAACTTAGGGAGATTTCATGCGGATCCTCATCAGCGCACTCGCGGCAGGCGTATTTCTGACGGGATGCATATCGAGCTCCGGGTCAGAATCCCGACCGCCGAACTATGTCCTCTCTCAAGCCAACCAAGCCCCGGCAATCCGCAACGATACATTCGGCGGCGCTGCAATGCCGATGCGCGGTCTACCCCACTAGCAGGCTTTCCGGTTATTCCACTGGCTACGCCGGTCAGGACATGACCGGCGTAGTACTGAGCATTCCGAGCCCTTGCGAAGGATCAGCAGAGAACCAGATTCTGAGCAAGTCCGGCTTCGCTCGTTTCCTTATACTTCGGGTTCATGTCCTTTGCGGTATCCGCGAGTGTCTTGATCGTCGTGTCAAGGTCAACCCGGTGCCGGCTCGCAATCTCATTAGTGGCGATCATGGCGGCGACCCAGGCTTTCACCGCCCCGAAAGCGCAGCGCTCGATGCAGGGAACCTGCACATAGCCTGCGACGGGATCGCAGGTCATGCCGAGGTGGTGCTCCAGGGCCGACTCTGCGGCATTCTCGATCACGCGCGGCGGTTGGTTCAGAACCTGCGTGATCAGGGCGGCTGCCATCGCGGATGCCACCCCGATTTCGGCCTGACATCCCCCTTCGGCCGCCGCCAACGTAGCGTTGTGCTTGCACAGGTAGCCGACCGCCAAGCCAGCCAGCAGCCCCTGCCGGATCTTGTCCATCGGCACCGCACGGGGACTCTGTGTCAGAGCGTAGACGATGGCCGGCATGACCCCGGCCGACCCGCCGGTCGGTGCCGTAATGACGAGATGACCGCGGGCATTCTCCTCAGAGGCTGCCAAAGCGAAGGCAGAGACCAGCCCGATGGCGCGGTCGCTCATGTAGGTGTCGTCGTTGGCGCGCTCGTAGACCGTAGCGGCCTTGGAGTGGAGCTTGATCGGACCAGGCAGGACGTCGTCCTTGTAGGACAGACCGGTCTTCACCGTGGCGATCATCGCGTTGGCGATCTTGTCCAAGAAAGCGTTGATCTGCTCCTCGTTCTTGCCCGAGACCGACAACTCGTTCGCCATCACGACATCGGCAACCGAGAGGTTGTTGCTCTCAGCGTGCTGGCGCAACTCCTTCATGGTCGCATAGGGATATTTCGGCTGCCCTTTCTTGGGCGGTTCGTAGCCCTTCCATTCGATGAAGCCGCCGCCGACGGAATAGTACTCCTGCTCGTAGAGCACCTTGTCGCCGGCCATGAGACGGGCCGTCATGGTATTCGGGTGCGGGAAATCGCCCTTCGGGGCATCATAGACGATGTCGGCGAGAGACAGGTTGAACATCTTGCTGCCGAGCTGCACCGGATAGGTCTGATCCGGCTTGGCGATCATCTCATCGAGGAAGCGTGGGTCCACGGTCGCGGGCTCCTTGCCCACCAAGCCTGCCAAGGCGGCACGCTCGGTGCCGTGGCCCTTGCCCGTGGCGCTCAGGCTGCCGAAGAGGTGGACCTTGAGACCGGTGGCCTGCGCGAGCTGATCTGCGGGAAGCTTCGTGCAGCGCTGGTAGAAGTCATAGGTGATGCGCATCGGCCCGATCGTGTGCGAGCTCGAGGGACCGGGGCCAACCTTGTAGAACTCGTCGGCCACCGTCATGACCGGTCCCTTCGACGTCTTGACGACATCGAGGTCGGGCGAGAGGGCGGAACTCATCTTGAGCCCGGCATCGCCGCCTGCGGCTTCCTTCTTGGCCTGCTGCGCAGCGGCCTCGGTTGCGGCCTGCTGCGCACGGGCTTCAGGAGACCACGTGGTGCCGGTCATCACTGCCGCCGCGCCGATAGCAGCATGGCGCATGAAGAACGTCCGGCGGCTCATGCCCGCTGGCACATCCGGAATTTCAGACGAAGTGTCGGCTGCCTCGTCCGGGTTTGGGTTTTTCATCGGCGCATCCTCCTGATCGTAACCGAGGGCCAGCTTGGCTCCGAAGGGCTGCGCCCCTGTTCTGGTGTGGAAGCAACGCTTTCGACCATAGCTAACCCGTTCCTCCAATCTCGGAATTTACCCCTGCCTTTAGCCCGCGCTTGATCGACGGGGACAATCTCTTGACAATTTGAGCCGTCATGATCAGTCTGCCGCGGATCCACGCCATGCTGTTGCGGGCAATAGCATTCGCGCGGCCTGCTCATGGTCGGATGAGCGCAAAGCCGGTTAGAATGGGGACGCAGGTTCGTCTTTCCGCACGCCAACTGTTGCCGGAACGGCGCGAGCCGGGATTGCCCAAACTGTCAAGAGATTGTCCCTACTGGTCAAGCATGGCCCACCTGTTGGGCTAGGTTACTCCTCCCAGATACCTGCCTCCCCAGCACAAGAGGCCGATATGGCTTCCGGACGAGAGCAGGAAGCGACGCGCTGAATGGTCGATCAACGATCACGGCGGAAGGAGCCCGTAATGTCAGAGGAAGCCGTAGCCAGCCGGAGTTCGGTAGAGTCCCCGAAGCAAAAGGCCGCAACTCGCCCGGAGAATGTTGCCTCGGACCGGACCGACGAATGGTCGGGCTTCGCATCGGGACGCTGGCAGCAAACCGTCGATGTCCGCGACTTCATCCAGCGGAACGTCACACCCTATGACGGTGACGAGGTTTTCCTGACCGGACCGACCGAGCGCACGAACGCCATCTGGGCGAAGCTCCAACCCTACTTCAAGGAGGAGATCCGGAAGGGCGTGTTGGACGTCGATGTCAAGACGCCCTCCTCGATGACCTCTCACGCGCCCGGCTACATCGACCGCGTCAACGAGGTAATCGTCGGATTGCAGACTGACGCGCCCTTCCGCCGCGCCATCATGCCCTATGGCGGACTGCGCATGGTGGAGGCCGGGTTGAAGGCAGCAGGGTTCGAGCCCGACCCGATCGTGCACGAGACCTTTACCAAGTACCGCAAAACCCACAACGAGGGGGTCTTCGACGCTTATACGCCAGAGATCATGGCCTGCCGGCGCAGCCACATCGTCACCGGTCTGCCCGACGCCTATGGCCGGGGCCGGATCATCGGCGACTATCGCCGAGTCGCTCTTTACGGCACCGACAAGCTGCTGGCGGCGAAGCGTGCAGAGCGAGCGCTGCTCGACGCAAAATGGCCGAGCGACGACGTCATCCGAGAGCGGGAGGAGATGGCCGAGCAGATGCGGGCCCTCGCCGATCTCGCGACCATGGCGAAAGGCTACGGTTGCGACATCACGCGCCCGGCGGCCGATGCCCGTGAGGCCGTGCAGTGGACCTATTTCGGCTATCTCGGAGCGATCAAGGAAGCCAACGGCGCGGCCATGTCGATCGGCCGCATCTCGTCCTTCCTAGACATTTACATCGAGCGAGACCTCAAGAGCGGCGCTCTCGACGAAGCAGGCGCCCAGGAACTCATCGACCAGCTCGTCCAAAAGCTGCGCATAGTCCGCTTCCTGCGCACGCCCGACTACGATGCTCTGTTTTCCGGCGATCCCTATTGGGCGACTGAATGTGTCGGAGGCATGGACCTCAACGGCCGTCCCTTGGTTACTCGGACGAGCTTCAGGATGCTGCACACGTTGACGAACCTGGGTCCGGCGCCGGAGCCCAATATGACCGTGCTCTGGTCAAAGCAGCTCCCCGATGGGTTCAAGCGCTACTGCATCAAGGTCTCGTCCGAGACTTCTTCCATCCAGTACGAGAACGACGATCTCATGCGCCCCTATTGGGGCGACGATTACGGCATTGCCTGCTGCGTATCGGCCATGCGGATCGGCAACCAGATGCAGTTCTTCGGCGCACGGGTCAATCTCGCGAAGTGCCTGCTCTACGCCATCAATGGCGGCCGGGACGAGGTCAGCGGCGAGCAGATCGGCCCGGCATCGGCACCCGTGGCCGGCGATGTTCTCGAATACGATGATGTCATGGCGAAGTTCGATGTCATGATGGAGTGGCTGGCACGAACCTACGTCCATGCCATGAACTGTATCCACTACATGCATGACAAGTACTATTACGAGCGCCTCGAGATGGCGTTGCACGATCAGCAGATCCTGCGCACGATGGCTTTCGGCATCGCCGGCCTTTCGGTGGTGGCCGACAGCCTGTCCGCCATCAAACACGCGAAGGTCCGGGCCATCCGACGGGACGACGGGCTAATCGTCGATTACGAGATCACGGGTGAATTCCCGCAATACGGCAACAACGACGACCGCGTCGACAGCATTGCGGCTGACCTTGTCTCCACCTTCATGCAAAAGATCAGGAAGCACCCTACCTACAGGAATGCCGTTCACACTCAGTCAGTACTGACCATCACGAGCAATGTCGTTTACGGAAAGCATACCGGCAACACGCCGGATGGCCGTAAGGCTGGCGAGCCTTTCGCCCCTGGCGCCAATCCGATGCACGGTCGCGACAGTCATGGATGGCTCGCATCCTGCCTTTCGGTAGCGAAACTGCCTTATGCGGACGCACAGGACGGTATCAGCTATACCGTATCCGTCACGCCGAGCCTTAATCGCCTCGATCAGGGCGAGAAGATCAAGCAGGCCGTGAAGGTGCTTGATACCTATTGCGGCCAGGGTGGATTCCATATGAACCTCAACGTCCTCAACCGCGACACCCTGATCGATGCGATGGAGCATCCGGACAAGTACCCGCAACTGACGATCCGGGTCTCAGGCTATGCGGTCAATTTCGTGCGTCTGACCCGCGAGCAGCAGATGGACGTCATCAGTCGCACCTTCCATGGAGATGGCTGAGGTCATGGCCGACGAACCCTGGGCCCACAGCCGGTACGACTTGCAGCAGGCGCGGTCGCCAGACGCTCCTGAAACGGCCACGTTCAATGATCCCCGCGGTGACTTTGGATGGATTCACTCCTACGAGACCGGCTCCACCCTTGATGGTCCCGGCATCCGGGTCGTCGTGTTCATGAGCGGCTGCCTGCTGCGGTGCCTGTACTGCCACAATCCCGATACCTGGCATCTCAAGGACGGCACGCGCATTTCGTTCGAGCGTGCCCGGACCGCGCTTGAGGCTTATGCAGTACCGCTGCGTGCTATGGATGGGGGATTGACGATTTCCGGCGGGGAACCGCTGGTTCAACTGCACTTCACCGAACGGCTGCTCGCTGCCGCCAAGGAAATGGGTCTCCACACGGCTCTGGATACATCGGGCTTTCTCGGTGCACGCGCTGAAGACGATTACCTGCGCCAAGTCGATCTCGTGTTGCTCGACATCAAATCCTGGGATCCCGAAACCTATCGGCGAACCACCGGGCAAGACATTCGCCCAACCATTCAGTTCGCGGAGCGGTTGGCTGCTCTCGGCAAGCCCGTGTGGGTACGGTTCGTGCTGGTTCCCGGCCTGACCGACGACCCTGCCAATGTCGAGGGCATCGCCCGTTTCGTTGCACCCATGAAGAATGTCGAGTGGGTCGAGGTACTCCCGTTCCATCAGATGGGCGTCTTCAAGTGGAAGGCGATGGGCCTGAACTACGAGCTCTCGGACACCTCACCTCCCTCCCCTGAACTGCTGGAGCGGGTGCTAGGTCAATTTCGTGAGGCCGGTTGTCGCGCAAGATGAGTCAAATCGATGCTTGATCTCCTCCGTACGTTGCTTGAAGCGTCCCCCCTGCTGGCGCTGTTCCTTGCCATCGCGACCGGCTATGCGATCGGACAGATCTCGATTGCTGGTGTCTCGTTCGGCGCCGGCGCCGTGCTGTTCACCGGTCTGATCATCGGAGCCATTGCGCCAAAGGCGGCGCCTCCCGGATTGGTTGGCACGCTCGGCCTCGTGATGTTCGTGTATGGTGTCGGAATCCAGTACGGACCTCAGTTCTTTGCGAGCTTGAAAGGGCCAGGCCTTAAATACATTGCCCTTGCCGCAGCCGCGGTCATTGCCTCGCTCCTGGTTGCGATGTCGCTTGCTGCCCCCCTTGGCATCTCCATGGCGACAGCGGCCGGCTTGTTTGCCGGCTCGGGCACGAGCACGCCGACCCTGCAGGCAGCATTGTCTGCGGCGGGCAACCAGGACCCCGCCATCGGCTACTCCGTGTCTTATCCCTTCGGTGTAATCGGCCCAATCGTTCTGATGACTGTTATGGCCGCGCTGATCAAACCAACCTTCAAGGCACCTTCTCAGAACGTGCGGATTGCTGAGTTGACCCTGGAGTCGAATTGCGAAGATCAGACGGTTGAGGATGTCTCCGCTATACTGCCTGCCGATATCAAGATCGTTGCCATTCGCCAGCACCATGCGAATGCGCCGCCCCTAGCAGGTACTCGATTACACGAAGGTGATGGATTGCTCCTGGTCGGGAGCCCGGCGAGTATCGAGCAGGCAAAGATCGCCATGGGCCACGAGGAACCAGGGCGTATCAGTCGTGATCGTTCCAGTTTCGACGTGGTGCGGGTATACGTTTCAAAGGCGGCTTTTGTCGGGAAGACAGTTCAGGAGATCCCGCTTCCGGATTTTCCCGTCGTCATCTCGCATATCCGCCGGGGTGACATCGATATCATCGCGTCGCCGGATCTCACGATCGAGTTCGGCGATCTCCTCGTGGCGGCCGCCCCCTCCGACCGCAAAAGCGAAGTCCAGCGTTACTTCGGCGACAGTATCAAGGGCAATGCCGAATTGTCCTTCGTGTCGATCGGAGTCGGGATCGCGCTGGGACTTCTGCTCGGCATGATACCTGTGCCTCTGCCGGGAGGCGGCACCTTCAGCCTCGGCGTTGCCGGCGGACCCCTCGTCATTGCACTCGTCCTCGGCTGGCTCGGCCGAACCGGCCCCTTGGGCTGGAGGATACCAGTGGTGGCCAATCTGGTTCTGCGAAATCTTGGGCTGGCGATCTTCATCGGTGCTGTCGCCATTGGGGCAGGAAGCCCCTTCGTCGAAACCGTCGCAAGCAATGGAATACAGATCCTGCTCGGCGGTGCCGCTGTACTGCTTACCCTCGTCCTCATCGTCTTGGTGGTCGGATACCTATTGCGCATCCCCTTCGACGATCTGCTCGGTGTCTGTGCGGGATCGACCGGCAATCCCGCCATTGTCGTTGCGGCAGGCCGCCTTGCGCCCACTGAGAGGACGGATATCGGCTATGCGATTTGTTTTCCAAGCATGACCATCATCAAGATCATCGCCGTTCAGGTTCTCCTGAGCTAATCCAGACCCTTTACATGATGCGAGCCGGCAACACTCGGTAGAATTTAAAAGATCCCGAGTATTCGTACGTTTGAGCGTTCTTGACGCCGTTTCGCCTGTCTGCACATTCTTTCATCATTAAGGCTGGGCCTTGTCTTGGAGTTTGCACCATGGCGTCTGTCCGAACTCTGCTGCTTGGATGTGCGGCGATCGTTAGCGGCGGGGCACAGGCCGCCGACTTGCCCGCCAAGAGCGCAGCCCCCGTCGATTACGTCCGGATCTGCTCCACTCAGGGCAGCGGCTTCTTCATCATCCCCGGCACCGATACCTGCCTGCGGGTCAGCGGTCGCGTTCGCGCCGAACTCCTCTATCTCGAACCGTTCGATCGCTCGCAGGACGCGATCGGCTTCCGGGGACGTGGCCGCATCAATCTCGACGCGCGCACGGCCACCGCATACGGCATGCTGCGCACCTACATTCGCATGGAAATGACCCGTAACACCGGGGCTTACGGCTTCAGTTCCACCTCGCCTAATGTCAATCAGGCCTTTGTCCAGTTCGGCGGCCTGACTGCCGGTCGCGCGGTGTCCTTCTTCACGAGCCCGGACCTGCCGGCTCCGAACTTCGGCGACCTGAAGTTCGATGACCCCTCCAATGCCGAAGTCAGCCTGTTCGCCTATACCTTCTCGTTCGGGAATGGCCTCTCGGCGACCCTGTCGTTCGAGGACGGAACCCAGCGCAGCGTCAACAATGATCTCGATTTCCCGGTCTTCGGCGCTGGCAGTCCGTTCCCGGTTTTCGCTCCGATCGCCTCCACCTATGGCGGTGAGCGCGTGCCGGATGTGGTCGCGAACCTCCGCTACAAGGGCACCTGGGGCGAAGTGCAGTTGTCCGGCGCCCTGCACCAGATCCGTGACGTATCAGCGGGCATCACGACCGTCAACGGCGTGAACGTCCCGGTGCTCAACCCCATCACCGGCCTGCCCAATCCGACCTACGCCGATACGGATTACGGTTTCGCCATTGCCGCCCTTGGCTATGCCAATGTACCCGCTCTCGGTCAGGGCGATGCCGTGTGGATGATGGCGACCTATACGGACGGCGCGATCGGCTACCTCAATGCCGGCCAGACGAGCCCGATCAGCAACGGGTTCATCAGCGCAGGCGCGCTGGCGATGCCTTTTACGGATGCCTTCGTCGATCCGCTCACGGGCGAGTTCAAGACCAACAAGGCCTATGCCATCGCGGGCGGCCTCAATCACAACTGGAGTCCGACCTGGCAGACCAATGTGTTCGGCTCCTGGATGCGCTTCGATGCTCCGGGGATCGCTCAGTACACGGTCCCCGCGACGGCCGCGACGATTGCAGCCGGGACGGCCGGAACGACCACGGGCCTCGTCGATTTCGATGAGATTCGCGTCGGCGCCAACGTGATTTGGACTCCAGTGAAAGACTTCCTCATCGGTGTCGAGGCGCTCTACATCCGGGTCGATCCGCGCGAACGCGTGGCGGTTCCGCTGACAACCGCCTCCGGCGATCCGACCGGCACCTTCCGGGCGACCGGATCGGAGGATACCTGGGAGGGCCGCCTGCGCGTCCAGCGTGACTTCTGAGACGACCTTGGTGAGCCGCGGCTTCGTTAGCGACGGCCACCGCCCCTGAAGCCTCCGCCGCCGCGCCCTCCCCCGAAGCTGCCGCGACCGCCTCCGAAGCCGCCGCTCGGCCCCATGCTCCGCGACGGACCGAACGATGGCGACCGGGAGAACTGCGCCGGAGGACGTGAGAACTGGCGGCTTGCCATCTCCCGCTGGTTGCCGAGATGGCGGGCCTGAGCGTCGCGCATGATATTCGACGGAAGCTGCTGACGAGGAGCCGGACGCTGGGCAGCCGGCCGCTCCGACTGCGTTGGGCGTTGTCGTGTTGACGGTCGCGATTGGACGGCAGAGCCTGTCTGAGTCGCACGGCGCTGCTGAACTGCCTCGCGTTGCTGCGGAGCCTGACCTTTTCGCGTTGCCGGACGTTGCTGAGGCGTCTGGCGTTGCTGCGCCCGATCGCGGCTGATATCGCTGTCGGAAACATCGCGCCGGACCTGCTCACCGCCGCTCAAACGCTGACCGAGCGCAGCGCCCGCCGCCCCGGCAGCTCCAGCTCCGGCGAGCCCCCTGAGCGCCTCGCTGCCGCCGCGCTCCTGCACCCGCTCACGTCCCTCCGCAGACAACCCCTCGCGCCCTTCGCCACGCTGGAGCAGATCCCGTGGCTCCGGCCGCCCCACATCCTGCCAACCGCTGTCGAACCGCTGCCAGCCGTCGCCGGTGTTGCGATAGACATTGCCATCGCGCCCCGCATAGATGTCACCGCGCCGGCCCTCACGGATGAAGCCCTGCCCGTTGGACGTGTTCCAGCGGAGGGACGAGCCTCCGGCCCCGTTCTCGCGCGCCGTCAGCCGCGCCCAGTCGGAGCCGCGCTTCACCCCTGCGGACTTCCAGGCGCCGTATACGTTACGTCCGCCGGCCGCATAAGCTCCTCCGTCAGTGCGCGGATTGTAGGCGCCGACGAACCCGGCCGAGCCTCGCGGCCCCCAGGCAGCTCCTGCACGCCCATAGGTACCAGTGACAGGATTCCAGGCGCGCGCGCCTGGAATCCCACGATAGGGCCCATACGCGTAGCCGTAGCGGCCATACATGCCGCGCACGGGATTGTAATAAGCTCCGAGACCCCACGTTACGGGCCGGGAATAATAGATCGAATAGCTGTAGCCCGGCCAGTTGTACCAGTAGCCCGGATAGGCCCAGCCGGTACCATAGACATACGTACCCCAGGCTAGGAAGCCGTACAGGTATCCCATGGTGTAGCCGTACCAGACGGCGTCAGGCTCAGTGTCATACACACGCACATAGGTCACGTTGTAGAAGGGTGAGGACGGTGGAATCTGGTAGATAGCCTCGGGCACCTCGCGTGCCAATTGCCATGGTCCGTTCGGGCTGTCGGCCATGAACCAGACGCCATCCTGCAGCAGGAAATAGTGATCTCCGACCTTGATCACAGTGTCCGTCGTATTCGTCGCGTAAGAGAGATCGGTCGTTTCGATCGGCGCGAACTGGGCGTCTCCCGCATAGGCAACCTTCGGCGTAATCGAGCCCGATTCGACACGGGCCGTCGTAGGAATGCTCGCCTTCAGCCGTGCCTCCGCGCTCTCCGATGTCCCTGGCACAGACGAGCGCACGGCGTAATAAGGTGCATCCTCTGGTATATTGCGGAAGTCCGCCGGCAGGTCGAGCGTCACAAAAGTCCATGGCCCGTCGAGCGTCGCAGCGCGGAACCAGCGGCCGGACAGCAGAACGTACCACTGCCTGCCGGTCTTATCGAAGAATACATCGGACTCGCTGTTCGATCCCCATTGCAGCGCTGTCCCGGGCACGTCCTCGAGTTTGGGCTCACCGGCGAACAGGATGAGCTCCGAGGGCTTGTCCGTGGTGATCACGCTCGGCACGGCATTGCCATCGTAGGCCTCAGGCGGCATTGCAGCGCGGGCATCGGACCAGTTGCCATCATCGGGCAGCTCCTTCAGCGACGCGGGCAGTTCCGACACGGCTGTCCATGGACCTGCAAGTGTACCGGCCGTCAGCCAATGCGTGTCATCACGCAGGAAAAGTGCGCCGCCCTCGTCCACGCGGAGAAGATCCCAATTGGTGTTGACCACGAACGAGACGCCCGTCTTGCCCTTCACCGGAGCATAGGAGGGGGCTCCGTCGGTCTGCACAAGGATTGCCGGAGACTTCGACACGAATATCGGCGGCGGATCGGCCTTGAGCCCCTGCACGTCGGTCATGCGCTTCTGCTCGGCAAGGCTCGCCGTTATGCGTGCTTCCGATACAGTAATAGGGCCAGTCGGCAGGAATTTGCCGGTCTCTACCGCCAACGCCTTCAGGTCGTCACGTCCAAGGCCGGAGAAATTCAGGTCGGCGACGGCGATATCGGAAATCACGACCTCACCTGCATCCTCGTCATAGGAGGTCTTGCCCTTCAATCCGATCACTCCGAAGACCGGATTGGCATCGGGTGACTTCAGGAACTCCGCCGCCGCCAGCGCGTCCACCGACTTGAAGTCGGTCCATTCGGTGAATTGTGGCTGATACAAGATCATGCGCCCTGTGCCGATCTCATATGATCGTGGCCAATCCTCCGATCCCGACTTCTCCTCGAGATAGCGCCCGCTGACGAAGCCGCTGCGCCCGCCGACGGTAATGGCGCACCAGCTGCCTGAATCCTCGCAGTCACCGATATCGACCGCGGTTCCCTCCGGAAGCGTGCGAATGGAGGAGAATTGCGTCCCAGGCCCCGAGCGGAAATTGACGTTGCTGGTGGTGATGCCCGGGCCTGCCAGGGCTGGCGCCGTAGTAATGATTGGGACGAGTGAAAGCGCGATGATCTGACGTGAACCGAACCTCTTCTCCATCATGGTCTCCTTGGCTCCAGGCCACCCAATCCTCCAGTTGCCCTGGATACGCGCCGCAACGTCCGAGCCCTCGTCCCGCCTCAGCGCAGGCTGATCTCCACACCGCTCACGTTGGCGTTGAGCTCCAGTCCAATCGTACGGCCACGCAGCTCGAGGACGACGCCCTTCGCGTTCTGCAGCCGAACGCCCGATGCGCCACCGCCCGCTGCGACGCCGCCGCCTACGGCCGTGTAGGTTCCGGCAATGTCGGTGGGCCGACGCAGGTTGTAGGCACGCCCCACCAACTCCGCCTTCGACACGCCGATCGTCGCGCCAACGCTCAGGCCTCCGACGCTCAAGGGGTAGCGCCGGCCCTGGAAGACAAGGGTCCCGCGACCACCTCCGACGCCGACGATGAAGCCTGCCCGAGCGATCGCGACATGCACGGTTCCGGTCGCGGCCCATGCTGGACCTGCCGACACCGAGACGAACGTGGTCGCAAGCGCGATCAGACCATATCGAAGAGCGTTTGGAGTCCTGAACATCGATCACTCCTTCAGTGCATGAATACGAACGGAAGAGCGTAAAGCTCGTCCAACTGAACGATTAGGAGCCTGCCTGCGATCATTGGTCTCACGCCACTGCACCACACCCCTGTCCCGAAACACAGTATTCGATCCGCTCAGGCTGCAGGTAGACGGGCCGCTCAATGCGCGCCGAGCACCAGGGTCTGGATCGGATAGATCAATGCTTGAATGCGCAGGATCATGGCATGCACGAGCCCAACGGCATCCACCCCGTGCAGGGCGATCCCTTTCAGGGTTCCGACTTGGCCGGAGGCGATCAGGTCGTGGTTGCTGGTATAGGCGTTGGCGATGCAGGAGCTGCCGGGCGAGACACCGTCGAAGCCACCCTCGTAAAGCGGCTCCATGAATACCAGGATGGTGCCCGGCCGGACCACCTGCTGCGCGTCGAGCAATAGCTCGCCGCTGCGGATCTGGCCGGCAGCGATGAAGTCCTGCACCCCGGTCACGACCATCGGGATCACCGTCCAAGGCTTGGATGCGCAGGTTACCTCGGCTGCCATTCCAACCTGCATCACCTGCGCCTCGACCTGTGGGAAGCCGGCTTGCAACCGTCCCCGCCCGGCGCCCTCGGGGATCAGGACGCCGGCTGGTCGCATCAACGGATTGACGATGTCACCCACCCGAAGCGTGAACTGCTCCACCCGCCCGTCCACGCCAGCCCGGATCACGGTTTTCGACAAATCCACTTCGGCCTGTGCGAGTTCGGCCTCGGCGCTGGCCTTCTCGGCAGGCAGCAGGGAAGAGAACCGCGCTTCCGCCTGGGCCTTCGCGGCCGTCACAGCATCAATGCTGCCCTGTCGCCCCTGCACCGCGACGCGGAGCTTGTCGATATCCCGCGTGGCGACCGCGCCAGGATTGCGCCGGTAGATCTCCTCCTTGGTCTCAAGCTCATCGACCGCTTGCTGATAAGCGCTCTTCGCCTCGACGATCCTGCCCTCGGCACCGACGATGTCGGCTTGCGCAACTGTCATTGCTGCTTCGGTCTCGGCGATTTTGCGGCGGGCGGTCTCGACTGCCGCCTCCTGCTTCGAGTTGTCGAGTTTGAAGATCGGCGAGCCTTGCTTGACTGTGCCGCTCACGCCGTCGACATAGATCTCGGCGACCCGTCCGTTGGTTTCGGGAAGGATCGGGATGGTCCGGAAGAAGGCCGTGGCGTTCGTCGTCGAGGGGTGGTTGTAGAAGATCACCGTGATCAACCCAATGGTGAGCATCAGGCAGGAAATGATACCCCAGCGCAACTCGAACCAGACCGAGAAAAGCGTGATCTCCTTCCCGAACCGCTTGCCCTGTGCGTAACGGCGATAGAGATAGTCCGGCAGGATCGTCAGCAACGAGCAGAGAAGAAGCTCAAGCACGGGCCTTCTCCTTCGGCATCCGGGATGGTGCAACCGTCTTTGGCACATCGACCGTGTGGCCGTCCGCCCCGCTTGATGGCGGTTCAACGCCGATCTCGTCCGGTGCCCTGCCCGCCCCCTCTCCGGGCTTGAGGCCCGCGATCTTCTCAAGCGACCCGGCGATCCGGCGCAGCGGATTTCCGAAATCAGGAATATCGATCAAGGCAAGCAACAGGCCAGCCACCCAGAAGATGTGCATGTGGGTGAAGAGCGCCAGCAAGCCCAATACCGCAACGATCTCGAACTGAATTTTCTGCGACTTGTGCGCCATACGCTCCGGCATCGTATGCAGGCGAAGAAACAGGATCCCGACCCCCAGCACGGCCAGCACGAGCACCACCGCCATGACGACCATCAAGACGTCGGTCTCACCAGGTGCGGTGATGAATATCGGAAGATGGTGCGGCGCCGCAGGATTGAGCGCTGATGTCATGCCTGTTCTCCTGGAGATTTCCATTCTTCTTCAAACATCGAGCGCTTCCTCAGGCCATAATGCTAAGCCCGCCGTCGACATAGGTGGTCGTCCCGGTAAGCCTCCGTGCGAACGGTGTCGTCAGATAGGCGGCCGTGAGGCCGACATCGTCGATATCGACCAGTTCGCCGATAGGCGCCCGCTCGATAGCTTCGGTGAGGAGCACGTCGAAATCTTTCAGGCCGGACGCTGCCCGGGTCTTCAAGGGACCTGGCGAGACAGCATGAACCCGGATCTGCCTGTCGCCCAATTCATAGGCGAGATAGCGTACAGCACTCTCCAGCGCCGCCTTTACGGGGCCCATCAAATTGTAATTCGGCACCACCTTGTTTGCGCCATGATAGCTCATCGCGAGAAGCGTTCCGCCCTCCTTCATCAAGGGTTCGGCCAAGCGGGCCATGCGGATGAACGAGTGGCAGGAAATGTCCATAGCCACCTTGAAACCTTCATCGGAACTGTCGACGAGCCGTCCCTGCAGGTCCTCCTTCGGCGCAAAGGCGATGGAATGGAGCGCTATGTCGAGACTGCCCCAGGTCTCTCGGATCTGTCCGAAGACGGCTTCGAGCTCGCCGCCCCGACCCACGTCGCAAGGGGCAAGGATCGAGGCGCCAAGTTCCTTGGCCAGAGGCTCGACATAAGGACGGGCCTTCTCATTGAGATAGGTGACGGCGAGGTCGGCACCGAGCTGTCGGAAGACCCGGGCGCAGCCATAGGCGATGGAGTTCTCGTTCGCGATACCGATAATAAGCGCCCGCTTGCCATGCAGGATCTTCGATTGAATCGCGATTTTGCTCAATTCTGCCGGTTGATCATTCATTGACTTGCCCTCGTGCGTCGACGGTCACGCGGTCGATGAAGAGATTTTGGTTCCTCTGGCACCTCGGGGCGGCTTACAGGCTGCCTCTCGACCAATGTCACCGTGATCGGTTCGTCCCGCGCTTCAGCATCAGGATCGCGCCCAGAAAGGAGGCGCCTGATCTCAGCCAGCAAGGTGATCTGCTTGTCATTGGCCTCGATCCGACCTTCCAGGCGATCGAGCAGGTCGAGGAGTCCACGCCGGTCGGCGGAGGTTCGCAGGAGCTTCGGCAGCGCCAGGAGCGCCTTCACCGGCTCAAAGTCGACGATGTAAGATTGCTCGCGGATGATCTCGCGCGCGGCCTCCGCCGGCATGTCGAGAAGGCCGATGTCCTTGCCGACGAGATCCCGTGCCCGCTTCATGGCCGAGAGTCGCCGCCGTCCGGTGCCGGCCTTCAGGAGCAGGAGCGCCGCACGGACAATGCCCTCTGTCCGGTTGCCCTCTTCGATATGTGCGAGCGCCTCCTTCACCAGAGGGGCATCGCGCGCATCGACAGGTTCTTCGGTAGCAGTTCGCCCCTGATCCGCGCCCATGACGATGCCAGCCGGACCGTAGGTGCGGAAGAAGGCGTTCTCCACCGCCGCGTCGCGCAGGTCGCGATAGAGGTCCAGCGAGGCCGACGTCATGGTCGCGGTCCAGCGCTCCATCATGGCCATCGTGCCATCACTGTCGTGCGGCGCCCGGTTAGCCCGGACCATGTCGGCCATGCCCTTCAGCGGCCACAGGTAAGGATTGAGGTCCGACGCTGCCCAGCGCTGCATCCGCTGCGGATTGAATGCCCGTGCCACCTTTGCCTCGGCCGGGGTGACCATCGACGCCACGAAGGGATGCACAAAGGTTGCATAGGCCGAGACGAGTGCTTCTGAGGTCGCTTCGACTGCCTTGAACGGGACTTCGTCATTGCGGTCATATTTTTGCAGTACCTGAAGCTCCTCGACGCGACGTTCGGTCAGCATCACGTCGTAACGCGTGGTCCCATTTTCTTTATGCTCCTCGACCTGCATGCCGTAGAGGCCGGGTGGAAGATGCTCGATGTACTCGATGAGATCGACGATCTGCTTGTGCTCGCGCTTGGCCACGGCACCTGAGACGAAGATGCCGAGATGGCCGACGCTCTGGTGCATAAGGCCGACAATCACTTGGCCGTTCGCCTTGAGCGCCTCTGTCGTGGGATAGATATCCGCGACCCAGTTGAACGCCTGCTGCGGCGGGGTGATGTTGTCGCCGAGCGAGGCGAAGATGATGATAGGCGACTGGATCGCGCGCAGGTCGAAGGCGCGCCCCTCAGACCACTCGGCCTCGCCTTGGGCAAGGTTGTTCCCTACGAACAGGTTCTCCACGATCCACCGGATCTCCTGCCGGTCCATCAGGAAGAACCCGCCCCACCAGCGCTCGAACTCCAGGAAGCGCTCTGGCTCAGTGTCGATCTTCGAGAAAAGCGTATAGTACTTGTTGAAGTAGGTGTTCGCGGGGTTCAGGTACTCGAAGTTCTCGACCAGATAGGCCCCGTCGAACGTCCCGGCGCCAAGGTCGCTCGCCAGAAGCGCGGGCCACGCGCCTCCGAGAATGCCACCCGCATAGCGCATCGGATTCTCGCCGTCGTTGCCTGCCCAGTACGACATCGGCGCCCCGTTGATGACGATGGGTCCGACGAGTTCCGGCTCCATGGCGCCAACGAGCATCGAGGCCCAGCCGCCCTGGCAATTGCCGATCACCACAGGCTTACGGGTCTTCGGGTGCCGTTCACCAACAATGCGGAGGAACTCGGTCTCCGCGCGCGAAACATCCGCGAGAGTCTGTCCGGGCATCGGCTCGGGGAAGAAGATGACGAAATAAACCGGATGGCCCGCCTTGAGCGCGACTCCAACCTGCGAGTCCTGCTTGAACCCGCCGATGCCAGGACCGTGACCGGCCCGTGGATCGATGATCACGAAGGGGCGCCGGTCCGGGTCGCTCTCAAGGCCATCCGGTCGAACGATGCGCACAAGGGCATAGTTGGTCGGTCGCTCGAAGGAGCGGGCGTCCGCGATCATCTCCCACTCGAAGTCGAGCAGCGGCGGCTTGCCGGCCTTCTCATGCTCGAGCCAGTTGTTGCCACGTTGCCGCAGGGTGTCCCAGAACAGGATGGAGCGCTGGGTGAAGTCGAGCCAGTAGGAACTGGCGTCACGCCAAAATTCCAACGGCGATGTCGAAGCGTGCGATCCGCCCCAGAATTGCTCGCTTGCCTCCTTGGCGGAATCGACGTGGCGTTGAAACGCCTTCGCACATCGCTCCTGATAGACTTGCGTAACCTTCGCCTGGGCTTGGACGACTTTCTCCAGCCGCGATTGCGCTGGAGTGTCCTCGCGCTCAGATTGAGAGTCGGTCTGCCGTTTTGCCGTTTGCATCATCGCCGTCCATACAAAGAGATCTCAGGCTAAAGTCATCGCTTGGTTTCCCCCCACTTGAGGAAGAAGCCGACATCGCCCGGCATTCCGCCTGGCCATTCGATAATCATTGCGTTCAGCTTGAAACCTGCATCCCGGAGCTGGTCACGCCATAACTCGTAGGCCTGACGCGGGCGTCCGGTCAGGGTTTCCGGCCATGTCGGATCTGCATTGTTGATCGCCCGTCCTTGGTCTGTGCACAGGACATTGGGAAAGCGCATGACCATCAACTCGGTCTGACCGCGCTCAGCCGCCGCCCGCAGCTTCGCCTTCAGCGGCATGAGGATGTCCCGCAACGCCTCAGGTGTCAGGGCAAGCGGTTGAGACAGGCGCTTGACCAGGTCTTGCCGAGCCTTCTCGGCCCGATCCATGCCCTCGACCGACTTGCCGGCCTTCGCCATCTGCATCTCGGTCATGTAATTGCGCAGATCGGCCGCTGACATGAAAGTCTCGTCCCCAAGCTCCTGCCCGGCCGGTCCTGTTTCCGATGCGGTTCTCACTGTCTCCATGGCGTCAATCTCCCTGGTTACGATGCGGATCTGGATAAGACGGGCCAAGCACGCTGCGCGTCTGGCGGGCGATCACAAGTTCCTCGTTGGTTGGAATGACCCAGGCGGCGGGGCCGGATCCGGCGGAGACCCGCGGGCCGCCGGCGCGGTTCGCCACCTCATCGAGGCTGAGACCGGCCCATGCAAGGCCGGCAATCACCTCGGCGCGCGTCGCCACGTCGTTCTCGCCAATCCCGCCCGTGAACACGAGCCCGTCGAGCCCGCCGAGCGCCGCTACGAGGGAGCCAATCTCGCGCTGGATACGGTAGACGAAGAGATCAATGGCACGCCTGGCGTCCGGGTCACTGCCAGCCTTGGAACGCAGAACCCGCATGTCGTTCGACAAGCCGGACACCCCGAGAAGACCGGACTTGGTGTAGAGCACGCGCTCGGCTTCCTCTGGGCTGAGCTTCATCTCCCGCAGCATGAAGAAGACGACCCCTGCATCGACGGCGCCGCAGCGGGTGCCCATCGGCAGCCCGTCGAGGGCCGAAAAGCCCATCGTTGTGGCGATGCTCGCTGCCTTATGAAGAGCGCAGAGGCTCGCACCGTTGCCGAGATGCGCGACGATCACCCGTCCCTTCGCGAGGCGTGGATCGTTGTCCTGCAGCACGGACGAGATGTAATCGTAGGACAGTCCATGAAAGCCATAGCGTCGCACGCCGCGCTCCCGCATCTCGCGCGGCAGCGCGAACAAGGTCGCAATGTCGGACTGGGATTGGTGGAAGGCGGTATCGAAGCAGGCAACCTGCGGCATCCCGGGCAGGCGCCGGCGGACGATCCGGATCGGCTCCAGGTTGTGCGGCTGATGCAGGGGCGCAAGCGGCACCAGCGCCTCCAGGGTCTCGATCACGGCGTCGTTGACAAGCACTGGGCCGGAGAAGGCCTCGCCGCCATGAACAACCCGATGCCCGATGGCCACGGGCCTGCGCTCGTCCCGAAACTGGCTCAGCCACGCCACGAGGTGCATCAGCGCCTCCTCGTGCCCGACCTGCTCACCTGCGTCCCATGTTCGCTCCTCGAGGATCCTGCCATCGTTCGCCTTGACGACGAAGTGTGCACCGCCGCCCAGACCTTCGTAGAGCCCTTTCCAGACGAGCAGCGGCTCAGCGGTGTCAACCACGTCGTAAACCTGGAACTTCAGGCTCGACGAGCCGGCGTTGAGGACGATGAGGACCGGCATCATGGCTTAGATCTCCGGAAGGCCGAGTTGCTTGCGCTGCGCATCGGCCACAAGGGATGCGACGGCGCATGAGGCCAAGCGCGTGATCGTCGAATCCGCCCGGCTGGTGAGGATGATCGGTACCCGCGCCCCGAGCACGATGCCGGCAGCATCCGCGTCGGCCAGGAAAGTCAGGCTCTTGGCGAGCATGTTGCCGGCTTCGAGATCCGGCACGACGAGCACGTTGGCCTGCCCGGCAACCGGCGACTGGATCTTCTTGATCGTCGCCGCGCCGAGATCGATGGCGTTATCGAGCGCCAGAGGTCCATCCACGAGGGCGCCTGTGATCTGGCCGCGGTCGGCCATCTTGCACAGGGCAGCGGCCTCGATGGTCGAGGGCACCTTTGGGTTGACCGTTTCCATCGCCGACAGAATCGCCACTCGCACCGGATCGACCCGCATCGCCCGGGCGAGGTCGATGGCGTTTTGGACGATGTGGACCTTATCCTCCAGCGTTGGCGCGATGTTGACCGCCGCATCGGTGATGATGAGCGTCGTCTCGTGATTGGGAACGTCCATGACGAAGCAGTGGCTGATCCGGCGCGCCGTCCGCAGGCCACCGTCACGGCTGACCACCGCTCCCATGAGCTCGTCCGTATGCAGGCTCCCCTTCATCAGCGCCTCGGCTTCACCGGCCCGAACGAGCTCGACGGCCTTCGCAGCGGCCGCGTGGCTGTGGGGAGCGTCAACGATGCGGAGCGTGGCAGCCGTCTTGCCGAGCGCCTGCGCGGCGGCCGTTATCTTGGCCTGCGGTCCGACGAGGATCGGCTCGATCAGGCCGAGGTCTGTGGCCTCGAACACCGCACTCAGCGAGGCCGCATCGCACGGATGCGCCACCGCAACCTTCAACCTCGGCAGAGATCGAGCGGCCGCCACGAGCCGGTCGTATTTCGCGTGCGGGCGCGTTGGTTGAGAAGTGCTCTGAGCTGATGTCGCAACAGTCATAGCCGCCTCTGCTCCTTATCTGATGGCTAGCCGCCATAGCGGCTGCCGGAACGTTGTCCGGTGTGTCGGCAATCGCAGCTTTGCCGGCCTCACCCAGTTTGGACTTCACCAAGCATACTGCTTGACCGATTGGGCCAGTATCTTGACGATTTGGGACGAGGAGATGCGCCCCCTCCCATGAAGGCCATGATTGGACTGCTACCGCCTCACTCCGAGAGCGTTTTGACTTTTCGCAAGCTGATTGGGAGTTCTTAGGAATTCAGCTGAGGAGGCGAACCGGTGCCGCATATGGCTGTGCTGTACGGATCAATCGGCGAGCGCGCCCGCTGAATCGGCGATCGGTCGCAGAAGCGGTCAATCAGCGTGACTGCACTCTTTCTAAACAAGCCCTGGCTCTTGGGATCGTCGTCCTATCATCATCCGTAACACGGCGCTCTCGCGCCGTGCAGGCGCAAATTGCGTGGGATTCTAAAGACTGGGCAAGACGAACCGCGATGGATCTAGGTTTAGGCCTATTATGGTCGAACGCGTTGCAAGAAGGGATCCTCAAGCCAAGCATTAGATTGCCAAAGCGCCGCATCGCCTCTGAGCAGATAGCCGGTTTCGCTGCAGAGTTTATCGACCGCTATGTCACCCAGAATCGGATAGTGGCAGAGACATCCTGCCTTCTGAATCGAGAGTTCCTGCCTTTCTGGGTTTCTAGTCGATCGCGGAAGTATGCAAGCGAAACGTGATAGCTCTGCTCAACCGGGTCCACGAAAGTGGCTCAGCCATCAAGCCATTAGTCGAGAGACATCTATAACCGGGGGTCCTGTTCAGGGCAGGCATCAAGGGTTAGGCTGCGCCACAGGACCTCAACGGAAGAGCGATTCACGCTCTACGCTCTGAGCCAGATGGCCGAAACCATGTCGCAATCCGCTACGCTCGCTGCCCGTCGAGATCAGATGTTTCCCACTCTGCCGCCGGACGACGTCGCCCGGATGGGCCGTTTCGGCGAAGCGGCATTCTTTGCCGCGGGCGAGCGCATTGTTGAAGCCGGAGACATCTCACCAGGACTTATCGTGGTCGTATCCGGCAAGGTCGAGGTCAGCCAGGACGCCGGCGGCGGCAGGCGCGAGACCATCGTCGTCCATGGCCCCGGCAGTTTCGCAGGCGAGCTGGCGCAACTCTCCGAACGTCCCTCGCTCGTGACGGCCGAGGCCATCGAGCCAGTAGCCGCGGTCGTCATTCCCTCGCGGCGGTTGCGCGACCTGATGGTACAGGAGGCCAGCCTCGGCGAGCGAGTCATGCGGGCGCTTATCCTGCGTCGGGTAGGCCTTCTGGAAAGCGGCGGTAGCGGACCGATCATCATCGGGCATCAGGACAGCGTCGATCTGTTGCGCCTGCAAGGATTCCTTGCCCGAAGCGGTCATCCGCACCGCGTACTCGATGCCGACACGGATTCCTGCGCCAGAATCCTCGTCGAGCGGTTCCACGTGGACCGCCACTACCTGCCGATCGTGCTGTGTCCCAATGGCAAGCTCCTGCTCAATCCGGGAGAGCGTGACCTCGCACGCTGCCTCGGTCTGGTGATGTCGATTGATGAGTCGAAGCTCTATGACGTCGCCATCATCGGGGCTGGCCCTGCCGGCCTAGCGGCTGCCGTCTACGCGGCCTCGGAAGGCCTGTCGGTCCTCGTGCTCGATTGCCGGGCCTTCGGCGGACAGGCCGGCGCCTCCGCCCGCATCGAGAACTATCTTGGGTTTCCGACCGGGATCTCCGGCATGGCCTTGATGGCGCGGGCCTACAACCAGGCGCAGAAGTTCGGCGTGGAGATGGCCATCCCTGACGAGGCAAAGCATCTGAGTATCACGGCGGTCGAGACCGGCCAGCATTTTCGCCTCGAGACGAGCGGCGATGAAGCGATCCAGACCCGAGCGGTGATTGTGGCCAGCGGCGCCCGCTACCGCCGCCTCGACATGTCCAACCTCGCACAATTCGAAGGATCGTCGGTTCACTACTGGGCGTCCCCCATCGAGGCGCGGCTCTGCACCGGCCAAGAGGTCGCCCTGGTGGGAGCCGGCAATTCGGCCGGACAGGCGGCCGTCTTTCTGGCGAGCCACGTCAAGACGGTGTGGCTTCTCGTGCGCGGTGCAAGCTTGGACCCCAGTATGTCGCGCTATTTGATAGAGCGCATCAAGGCTCAGCCCAATATCAATGTCGTAACCGAGACGACGGTCACGGCGCTGGACGGCCCGGAAGGCAATCTCGAAGTAGTCCGCTGGTGCAACCGCATGGGAGAAGAAACGGCACGCCCGATCCGCCACCTGTTTCTGTTCATCGGTGCCGATCCCAATACCGACTGGCTCGCGCACAGCGACATAACCCTCGATGGGAAAGGGTTCATCCAAACCGGAGTTGCGGCAGGAAAGGAGCGGCATCCGCTGGAGACCAGCCGCAGCGGCGTCTTCGCGATAGGCGACGTGCGTTCAGGCTCTGTCAAGCGAGTGGCGGCCGCCGTCGGAGAAGGCGCCCAGGTCGTGGCGGCGTTGCACGCATACTTGGCCAGGAACGATCGGCACCCGAATGTGCCGCAGGTGATGAGGATTATTTGATGGACGGTCGATGTAGCCACCCAGCGACGATCCGTGACGTCACACCCAGCGCCCACCGAACGACGTGTTCGTACTCGGGCCGATTGCGCGCAAATCGGATGCCGCTCCTGGGCTGGATTGTGCCTCTGCCGAACCCATCATGGCGAGTTCGGCGGAGGCGACCGTGATGGCAGCAGCGCTCCGGAAGCGGCGGCGATCCTGATCGATCTCTTCGGACATTGATCGACCTCCGTTCCATCAGTGCAGCGGCTTGAACGCAGTCCTCAATTCCTGCACGAAGAGGTCCGGCTGCTCCCAGGCCGCGAAGTGCCCGCCTTTGTCGAGACGATTGTAGTGGATCAGCTTGGGAAAAGCCTTCTCGGCCCAACTGCGCGGCGCGGCGTAGATCTCATCCGGGAAGACGCTCACAGCAACCGGAATAGCAATGTGCTTCGGGGCGAAGAAGGCGAGCTTGTTCTCCCAATACAGACGAGCCGAAGAGACTGCCGTGTTCGTCAGCCAGTAGAGCGTGACGTTGTCGAGGATGTCGTCGCGCGTCAGACCCTCTGATTTGCCATCGAAGACCCGAGCAATGAGCTCGTAACTGCGGATGTCGTGATCGAGCATCCAGGCGGCAAGACCAATGGGTGAGTCCTCGATCCCGTAGAGTGTCTGCGGGCGATTGCTCATCTCCTGGGCATAGGCCAGACCATGCTTGTAGAAATAATCGAGCTGATCGTAGGCATGTTTCTCGTCGGCTGAGAGCCCCGCCGGCGCCGGATCGCCGAATTGAAGCGCCTTGGCAATCTCGTCGGGCACGGTGGCAGCCATGTTGGTGTGAATGGCGAGCAGTTCGGGAGGCGCCTGCACGGCCATCTGCTCCGAGACGGCATCACCCCAATCGCCTCCTTGCGCCACGAACCGCGTGTAGCCGAGGCGCTTCATGAGTTCGACCCAGGTGCGGGCGATGTGCTGCGGGTCCCAACCGGGGGCCGTTGGTTGCCCCGAAAACCCGTGGCCCGGCAACGATGGAATGACCACATCGAAGGCGTCCGATGCACTGCCGCCATGGGTCGTCGGATCGGTCAGCGGCTCGACGACCTTCAACTGCTCGATGATCGAGCCGGGCCACCCGTGCGTGATGATGACCGGCAACGCATTCGGCTGAGGCGAGCGAACGTGGATGAAGTGAATGTCCAGACCGTCGATGTTCGTCATGAACTGCGGCAGGGCGTTCAGCCTCGCCTCGACGTTGCGCCAGTCGTAATCAGTTCCCCAATAGCGCGCGAGGGCCTGCATGGTCGCAAGCTGCACGCCTTGCGTCGGATCCTGAACCGTCTCCTGCTTCGGCCACTTGGTTGCGGCAATGCGGCGACGAAGGTCGCTGAGCGCCTCGTCGGGGATGTTGACGCGGAAGGGGCGGATGGCGGTGTCAACATTCGCCGTGCTCGATGGAGCGGACTGCGCCGCCAAAGGCATGGGGGCCAGACCGACGGCGAATACGACTGCCGATGCGACAAGCAACATTCCGGCTGAAGTGATAAGATAGGACATCGTCATTCTCCTTCGGGGTAGAGGAAACCACGCGGTACAGGAGCGACGTCGACAAAGGTGTCGATCAAAAGCGGCTCATCGGGGAGCCCAGGGCCAACGCGGGACTTGAACGCATGCGAACAGAATACGCTTTCCAGCCCGAGTGACAAGCGAAGCACTGGCCGGGGCGCCCATCGCAAACGTCCATGAGGTGTCCCGCGACGCTCGCGGCAAAGGTCCACAGGCGGCAAACGGAGTCTTCACGCAAGTCCGTGTGAATGCCCGCTTCACCTGTTTTTCAAGAAGTTGGGCTCAGGTCCGCTTACTCATGCAGGTTCTGTGAGGGCGCGTATCTTCCTGAACCTAATAGGGGCCAAAAGTGGACGTCACGTTTGGGATACACTCGATGTTCCGCATCCTGGTTGGTGGCTCCAGTCTCCATGACGAAGGCGTCGGCGCGAGGTTGGAATCGAGACTGCCGGATCACGGTACCGCCAACTGTCGCTTGATCGCTCGCTTGATCCATGCGTCCCGCGGCATCCCAGCCCCGGCCGCCGCCTGCTCTACCTGGTGAAGCACCGTTGGCATCAAGGGCACGTCAACGAGAACATCCAACTCCTGTTGGCCCGTCTGCCCGTAGGCGAGCCCCGTCACCTGCCGGGCGAACCGCCGAACCCGGTCGGCCTTCTGCGAGTCAGAGAGGCTGGCGTCGTTTGCGACAAGCGGGCAATAGGCGCCAACAAGATGGTCAACGACGAGCGCCGGTTTGAGACCATCCCTGCGCAGGTCGGCGACTAACTCCCCGACGCGGGGGCCGGCTGTCGGGTTCGTTGCGTCTGAATACAGACCACTCAGGGAGGGCGTATTCCTCGGCGCATCGGTCGTCACGGTCTCCGGGCAGGTAAAGGCGGCTGCGGCGGTGGTCGGTCGTACGAATGACGCCATGAGCCCGCCTCCGCAGGCGAAGACCAGAAGCAGGACAGGTCTCACGACCATCACATTCTCCCTCGAATGCATCATTACGATGGAACCCGGTAAGCCATCTTGCTAAGGAACCGGGCGAGCAAAATCGTGCTCGAAGATTGTCGATGGCCGCTCGTGCGGTCCCCACTCGCGATAGAATGGCCTCGCATTCGAGCGCAAAAAACGGCTTACCAGAAACCTGGACCCCACGGCCCAAAATCGAAGGCGTTCTGGTTCATCATTGCGGTCATCTGCTGCTCGTCGGCCAGTTGCTTGGCAAAGACGGCGGCACGATAACTCGACCATGCTGCCTGGTTGCCGAAATAGACGCACTGGCACCCGGCAGGATCGGCATAGACATAGACTACCGTCCCACCCGAAGTCTGGCGAACGAACTTGTTCGGCGGAAGCTTCTTCATGGCGGCAATTCGTGCCGGCGAATTGGCTGGCTGCAGCGTGAATCCGGCCGCCGCGAGCAGATCTTCCTTGTTCTGAACCGCCTGTTGCGAGGTTTGGCACCCGGCCAGGACAAGACTGACGGCGCCAAGCGCCAGTATCGATGGAAATTGCATTGTTTCTCTCCAGGTGGCTGGGGATCGCGACGGGAACGTCTCCATCCGAGTCAACAGCCTCCAGCAAAAGTGAGCGCTCAGCTTGACAGGACGGGACACCGACTTGACCAAATGGGCCAGAGAGACCGGCAAGGACCGGGACCAGGAGGCACGACCTGATGCTGACACCCACACGCCACCCCCGACACTGCGAGACGATGCTCGGCTCATCCCCAAGGTGTTCGACCCGATATCTGCAGCGCTTGTACTCGTCGTGCTTTATGAGATCGGCCTCCGATCCGCGCCGGCGCACGCCCGGGGCAAATCTCAACGAGTGTCCCTTGTTCTTCACAAGATGAAGCCAATGACTGGAATTGCGAAAGTGCGCCCGTGTCGACCCTGGAGCGCATGGGAGCGACGTCCGAATTGCACCTTGGATGGGCGCTGTCGGTCACGGATCCCGGCGGCAAAGAGGCACGATCCGGGCCCGTAGACTGAGTCATAGACCGTGCCGTTCGAATGCCGAAGGATGTTCGCAGCGGGCCCCTCGCGAGAGCCTCAGATAGAGGAGCTGGCCGGCATCTGCCTGGCCAGTTCGAGGCCCTGCTTGGCCGTCATCGCCGGCATGACGGTGAGGTCGACAACATCATCCCAGTCCACGATAGCTGCCATGAGTGAAGCAACGTTATCGAATTCCTCTATAGCGAAGACGGCGATCTCGGTGGGCATAGGCCAATACTCGGCGATCATCCGCATGGCCATGGGGTATCCCCAGCTCATCCGGCGGGTGATCCGTTCCTTGCCCCTGCTTGCGGCCTTTGGCTTGCCAATGACGACAAACAACATGGAACCCTCACTTTCACGGCAGTTCCATCTCTTGGCGGATTAAGGACCGCCGAGCCAGACCATCTTACGCCATCCTGAGGCACATGGAGAAATTCGTTCTTTGCAGGCCGGTCGATCGGTGAACATCTGGAACGGGTTAGGAGACGTTTCAATCGGCGTATCAGCTGATGAGGCAGGAGGCGACACAAGCGGGAGGATCGGATATGATGCCGAGGCCTGCATAAGAACAAAGACATTTGCCGTCGACCTGAGGGGGCGATCAGGGAGGGTGTCGTGACGCGTTGGCAGCCCGATCCGAGTTTTTATCCATCCCCGCGCCTGGCCGAGAAGGCCCCACCCGAGACGCTGGCCTATGTGGCCATGTTCGATCCGGACCGGCAGCAGCCCGACGGCATCGCCGTCGTTGATCTCAACCCGGCCTCGCCATCCTATGCCCAGATCATCGGCTCTGTGGCCATGCCCAACACGGGTGACGAACTGCACCATTTCGGGTGGAATGCGTGTTCCTCTTGTCTTTGTCCCAACATGCCTCACCCGCATGTGGAGCGGCGCTACCTTGTGGTGCCGGGCCTGCGCTCGTCGCGCATTCACATCCTCGACACCAAGCCTGACCCGCGCAATCCCACTATCGTCAAGGTGATCGAGCCTGAGGTGATCGCCGAACGGACCGGCTACACCCGGCCGCACACGATCCATTGTGGACCGGACGGGATTTACGTTACGGCCCTCGGCAGTGCGGAGGGCGCGGCGCCCGGCGGCATCTTCATCATGGACCACGAGACTTTCGAACCGCTCGGTCGCTGGGAGGTCGAGCGGGGTCCGCAACAACTGGCCTATGACGGCTGGTGGCATCTGGGCTACGACACGCTGGTCACCAGCGAATGGGGCACACCTGACACCTTCGAGAACGGCCTGGTGCCCGAGATCCTACTCGGCTCGCGCTATGGCCGGCGCCTGCATTTCTGGGATCTGCTGAAGCGCAAGCACCTGCAGGAGATCGATTTCGGCGAGGAGCATCAACTCGTGTTCGAGCTTCGGCCGGCGCACGATCCGACGAAGGCCTACGGGTTCGTCAATTGCGTGATCAGCCTGAAGGATCTCTCCTCCTCGATCTGGACCTGGTATCGTGAAGGCAATCAGTGGGCGGTCAAAAAGATCATCACGATCCCGGCCGAACCCGCAAGCCCGGATGACCTCCCGGACATGCTGAAGGGCTTCGGCGCGGTGCCGCCGCTCGTGACCGATATCGACCTATCCATGGATGACAGGTTTCTCTACGTGTCCTGCTGGGGCACGGGCGATCTCCAGCAATACGATGTGTCCGACCCGTTGAACCCCAAGCTCACCGGCAAGGTGCGGATCGGTGGGATCATGTCCCGCGCCTCTCATCCCAAGGCGAGGAACGGGCATCTGACGGGCGGGCCGCAGATGGTCGAGATCAGCCGGGACGGACGGCGGGTGTACTTCACCAACTCGCTCTACGGCTCCATCGACCAGCAGTTCTACCATCGCGGCTTCGAGGGCTGGATGGTGAAGCTGAATGCGGATCCGGACGGCGGCATCGCGTTCGATGAGGACTTCTTCATCGAGTGGCCCAACGGACACCGGCCGCACCAGATCCGACTCGAAGGCGGCGATTGCTCCTCCGACTCCTATTGCTACCCGTAACGGGCGCCACGTTGTTGGCGAGCGACATGGAATGTCTACGGTCTCGTCCACCCTCTGGCCATGGCTGGCTCTCGCGGGGCTCGGTGCATTCCACGGCCTGAACCCTGCCATGGGCTGGCTGTTTGCCGTCGCGCTAGGCCTTCATCGGCGGAGTCGGGGACTTGTGGTTCTGGCCCTTGCCCCCATCGCCTTCGGCCATGCTGTCGCGGTGAGCGCCGTTCTGCTGGTCGTGATCGTCTTCGGAACGGTCGTGGACGCGACGTTCCTCGGCCGCGGTGCCGGAATCCTCCTGATAGCCTTGGCGGCCACACATGCTCTTTCCCGCCATCGCATCCCGCACCGCATCGGGATGCAGACCGGCTTGGCGGGTCTGGCCGTGTGGTCTTTCATGATGGCCAGTGCTCATGGGGCCGGCTTCATGCTGATCCCTGCACTCCTGTCATTGTGCGTTTCGCCAGGCATGGGCGGCGAACTTGCCGCTTCGACCTCTCTGCCGATCTCTTTTGCGGCACTCGCTGTTCACACGGGAGCGATGCTGGTGATGATCGGCACGGTCAGTCTTTTCGTCTATGACAAAGGACTTGCGTTCCTCAGACGAGGCTGGGTCAACCTCGATACTCTCTGGAGCGTTGCCTTGGCCGGAGGCGGCATCGTTCTTTTGGCAGGATGATATCGGGGTCCCGACACACAATCACCGAAAGGTAAGGGCTGTACAAGGATTGGCCCATGGCTACATTCCGACGCGCAGCAGCATATCCGATCGAGGTTCAAAGATGGCCCGGCCCAGTCTCTCGCCCCAGATGACCGCCCGCATCATCGAGCACATCCGCGAGAACAATCTGGCCCGCGGCCATCACCTGCCGACCCAGACGCTGGCCGACGCGCTTCGGGTGTCCCGCGCCCCTATCGCTGCGGCCCTGAAGCGCTTGGAGGAGTTGAAGATCGTCCGGTCGGAGCCGTATCGCGGCTATTTCCTTGCCAAAGATGCCAGCGAGCTTGCCAGAGAGGGCACGCCGAGCCTCGCTGAAAAGGAGCCCGAGGACGACCTCTATTTCCAGATCGCCGAGGATCGCCTGTCCGGCAAGCTGGCCGACCGCATCAGCGAGAACGAACTGATGAGGCTCTACGGCATCCCACGGAGTCGCCTGCTCAAGATCCTGCACCGGATCGCCGAGGAGGGTTGGGTCGAGCGACTTCCTGGTAATGGCTGGGAATTCCGTGCCGGACTAACGTCTCGGGAGGGATATGAGCAGGCCTACCAATTCCGTGCAGCTATCGAGTCTCAGGCCTTGCTGCTCCCGACGTTCCGGATCGATCCGAAGGCGTTCCGCGCTGCCCGGGAAGAGCAGCAGGCCATCCTGGATGGCGGCTTCGAGCGCATGTCACGCACCCACCTGTTCCAGGCCAACTCGCAATTCCATGAGATGCTGGTCGGGTGCTCGCAGAACGAGTTCTTCGTGGACGCCGTCCGCCGGGTGAACCGCCTGCGCCGGCTGATCGAGTACCGGATCACCGTCGACCGCAGCCGCCTCCCTCTGCAATCGCGTGAGCACCTTCACATTCTCGATCTTATCGAGGCGGGGGATCGACAGAGGGCAGCCGAGTTCCTTCGCGCTCATATTCTCGGCGCCAGCGCAATCAAGAGCCCGCAACTGACCTGAGTCCCGAATGGCAGGTCCTCCCACGGGGCTTGGCAGACGATGGGTAGATATGCATCTCGGTGACATTGCATTTTATAACTATAGTATGCATTGTATTTTATAATCACATTATTTAATATATCTGTCTTGAGCGTGCATCCGTGTCCTAGGCGCCGGCGGGGCCCACGCCTGACCCATGCCAGTGAGTGCGCTGAGCGGGCCGAATGCTCCGCTCCCGCTGTTTCCAATCAAAACCGTGCAGCCATGCCCCAAACCGCCGACATGACGATCACCGGACGCCGCCATCGCATTGTTGACCTTCCTGCGGCGGCCAGCGGTGACCTCAACCGGCTACCGCACATCCTTCGGATCATGCTGGAAAATGTCCTGCGCAATGCGAGTGAGGACGCTCCGCACGCCAAGGCGGCCATCCTGAACTGGCTGGAGACTGGGCGCAGCGAGGAGGAGATCCCGTTCCTGCCCGGTCGCGTCATGATGCATGACACCACCTGTGGCCCGGCCCTTGTGGACATCGCCGGCATGCGCGCGTCGCTCGCCGAGGCGGGCTACGATCCGCGCCGGCTCAATCCCGTGCTGCCCGTCGACGTCTCGACCGACCATTCCCTCGGCGTCGACGTGTTCGGCTCGCCTGATGCCCTCCGCCGCAACATGGAGCGCGAGTACGGGCGCAATGCCGAGCGCTACCGCTTCATGAAATGGGCCACGCGGACTCTGACCGGGTTCCGCGTCCATCCACCCGGCACCGGCATCATGCACACGCTCAACCTCGAGCGCCTGGCGACCGTGGTGACGATTGCCGAACGGGACGGCGAGTCATGGGCCATGCCCGATACCCTGATCGGCACCGACAGCCACACCCCCATGATCAACGGCATCGGCGTGCTCGGCTGGGGCGTGGGCGGACTGGAGGCCGAGAGCGTCTTCTTCGGCATGCCGGCAATGATCCGCGTGCCGGACATTGTAGGCGTGCGACTGACAGGGCGCCTGCGCCAGGGCGTTCTCGCCACCGATCTCGCGCTCACGGTGACGGAGCGCCTGCGCCGGATCGATCTCGCGGATCGCTTCGTCGAGTTCTACGGCGAAGGTGTCTCGACCCTCTCTGCCGGTGACAGGTCCGTCATTGCCAACATGACACCGGAGTTCGGCGCCAATTCCGGCTTCTTCCCCATCGACGACCAGACGCTGCGTTATCTTCGCGAGACGGGCCGCTCCATCGAGCATGTTCGCCTCGTCGATGAATACGCGAAGCGCCAGGGTCTCTGGTTCGATCCGAAGGCCGCGCCCCGCTTTACGAGCACGGTCGAAATCGACCTCGACGAGGTCGAGGTCAGCCTTGCCGGCCCTCGCCGTCCGCAGGATCGCATCCCGGCTGGAAGAACCGTCGAGGCGCTTGCGCCGATGCTGGAGGCCCGACCCGCGCCGACATCTGCCCATCAGCCGGGCAACGGCGCCGTGGCCATCGCGGCGATCACGAGTTGCACCAACACCACCGATCCCAGGCTCCTGGTCGCCGCGGGCCTTCTCGCCCGCAAGGCGCGTCGCTTCGGCCTCACGCCGCCCGCCTGGGTAAAAACCTCGCTCGCTCCCGGATCGCCGACGGCCGAGCGCTATCTGCGTCGCGCGGGTCTGCTGGAGGATTTGGAGGCGGTGGGATTCGGCATCGTCGGCTATGGCTGCACCACCTGCATCGGCAATTCAGGCCCGCTGCCTCCGATCATCGAGCAGGCCATGGCCGAGCGTGGCATCGTTCCCGTGGCCGTGCTGTCGGGCAACCGCAACTTTCCGGGGCGGGTGCATCCGCAGCTCGAAGCGGGCTTCCTGGCCTCGCCGCCGCTCGTCGTCGCCTTCGCGCTGGCGGGCGACGTCAATCGCGACATCCTCGCCGATCCCATCGCCCGAACATCGTCGGGCGAGACAATCCGGCTTGCCGATCTCTGGCCGACCGGCGACGAGATCGACGCGGCCTTGGCAACGGCCATCGACACCCGCGATTACGGCCCTTCCTACGACGAGGCCGAGGCGAGCGAGACGTGGCGGATCCTCGATGCCCCGGCCACGCCCCTGTTTCCTTGGGATCCCGGCTCGACCTATATCCGCCGCCCGCCTTTCGCAGGTTTCGGCAAAGGCACGCTTTTAGGTACCTATGCGGCTCATCCGCTGCTCGTGCTGGGTGACGACATCACCACCGACCACATCTCCCCGGCGGGGCAGATCCCGCGAACGGGCGAGGCCGCCGAGTATCTGATCGCCCGTGGGGAGAGCGCTCGCGACCTGAACGTCTTTGCCTCCAGGCGCGGCAATTGGGAGGCGATGGTCCGAGGCCTCTTCACCAACAAGTCCGTGCGCAACCTTCTCGATCCGCAGATCGCGCCGGGCTTCACGATCCATGTGGGCTCGGGAGAGCAGCTGCCCCTGTTCCGCGCAGCCGAACGCTATGCCGACGAGGGAGCCTCCGTGATCGTCGTGGCGGGCGAGCGTTACGGAATGGGTTCGTCCCGTGACTGGGCCGCCAAGGGCGTTGCCCTGCTCGGCGCCCGCGCCGTGCTGGCGTCGAGCTTCGAGCGCATCCATCGCTCGAATCTGATCGGCATGGGGGTCCTGCCCTTGCGCCTTCCGGCCGATCGGCATCCCACCCGCCTTCATCTCCGGCCGGGCGACAGCATCGTCATCGATGCCGATCCCGCCCGGATCAGCCCGCGCTGCCCTGTGCCCGTCACGATCCGCAGGGTGTCGGGCGAGACCGAAACCTTCATCGCCACCGCCGCCATCGAGACGAACCTCGAGGTCGAGATCCTTCGCGGCCGCGGCATCATTCCCCTCATTCTGCATCGCGTCACCAACGCGGAGGCCACAAGCCGCGAGACGCGGGACCAGGAATTCACCGAAACCGGTGAAAGCTCACGGCGAACAACATCGCCGGCTAGCGCATCGTGCGGAAAAGTGGATCCGGTTTTCCGCGTCAACGATGCGCCAGACTAAGGAATAAGCATCGGATGGATCCCAAAAGTGGAATCCACTTTTGGGTCCGATGCTGCAGCGGACGCTGACCGACATCTCGGTCGGCGCTCATCATCTCACGCAACCCAAGGGAGGAAATCGTGAGCCACTTGACCAGACTGATCCGCGGCGCCGCCTTCGCGGCCATGACGCTCGTCGCGTCATCCGCCTTAGCGCAGCAGGAACTCAAGATCATCGCGCCCGCCGGACCCGGCGGCGGATGGGACGCCGCCGCGCGCTCGCTTCAGCAGGTGCTGACGCAGACCGGAGCCGCCAAGAGCGCGCAGGTGGTCAACGTTACCGGCGCGGGCGGCACCATCGGCCTCGCCCAGTTCGTCAACACGGCCAAGGGCGATTCCAGCCAGCTCATGGTCAACGGCATCACCATGCTCGGCGCCATCCTGACCAACAAGTCGCCGGTGAGCCTCGACCAGGTGACGCCGATCGCGCGCCTGACGGGCGACCCGCTCGTGATCGTCGTGCCGGCCACCTCCCCGATCAAATCGGTCAAGGACTTGGCCGATGCGGTAAAGGCTGACCCTGCCAAGGTCACGTGGGCCGGCGGCTCCGCGGGCGGCGCCGATCACATGCTGGCGGCCCTGTTCACGAAGGCCTCAGGCTCCGATCCGGCGAAGGTGAACTACATCGCCTTCTCGGGCGGCGGCGAGGCTCTCGCGGCCATGCTCGGCGGCAAGGTCACGGCGGGCGTGTCCGGCTACGGCGAGTTCGAGAGCCAGATCAAGGCCGGCAAGCTCCGCGCGCTCGCTATCTCGTTCGGCCAGCGCATGAGCGGTGTCGATGTCCCGACCCTCAAGGAGCAGGGCATGGACGTCGAGATCGTGAACTGGCGCGCCGTCATGGCCGGTCCCGACATCACCGCCGAACAGCGCAAGACGCTCACCGACACGATCGAGAAGGTCGTGAAGTCGAAGGAATGGGCCGAGATCCTCAAGGCGCGCGGCTGGGAGGACTATTACCTCGCCGGCGAGCCGTTCAAGGCCTTCATCAAGGACGAGCAGAACCGGGTCGGCGATATCCTGAAATCGGTCGGACTCGTGAAGTCCTGAGTCAACCGGGGAGTTCGCAATGCGGGCTCCCCCTCTTCCCGCGACGTGGTCGAGGTAGACATGCTCCTCAGCTTTGCGTGCGATCCTCTAGAGCATCGAACGCAAAAGTGGGAACCGGTTTTGCGTGGAAAGATGCGAAAACCAAACGATTAGAGTATCGACGTGAGTTCGAGTTCACGTCCGATACTCTAAAGCCCTGAGATGCCCGAAAGCCACCACGCGCCTACCGCGAGGGTCATCAGCGTCACCGGCAATCCAATGCGCAGGTAGGTGCCGAACCCGATCTCGACACCCACCACACGTGCCTTCTCGGCCACGATCAGGTTGGCGACCGAACCTACCAGCGTGAGGTTGCCGGCCAGCGTCGAAGCCATGGCGATCACCAGCCAGAGCCGTTGCTCCTCGGCAAGTCCCTGGATAAACGGCTTGAGCACGAGCACGGCCGGGACATTGCTGACCAGGTTCGACAGACCGGCCGTGACGCCGGTGAGAACCCAGGTATCGGCCAGTTGCAGACGGCGCACGGCTTCGATCACATCAGGGGTCAGCAGGGCCTTCTCGGCTCCCGCGACCACGATGAACAAGCCGGCGAACATGAGCAGCAAGGGACCGTCGATTTCGCGGTAGACCTTGCCCGGCTTCACTTGGCGCGTCACGAGCAACAGCGCCGCTCCGGAAACGGCCGCCTTTGCGACCGGGATCTCGGCGAAGAAGGCGACCACCACCCCGATGGTGACAAGGATGGCCTTGGCCATCTGCGGTTTGTGGATCCGAGACGGCTTCGGCTCCGCGGTAATTGCCTTCGGGCTCCGGAATTCGCTCGAGCACAGGATCCTGATCAGCCCGAAGACGAGGAGGAGGCCAATGACCGCCACGGGCGTGAGATTGGCCGCGAAGACCGCATACGGGATCTGGGAGATCACCCCGACAATCATGTTCTGCGGATTGCCGGTGATCGTCGCGACGCTGCCCACGTTAGAGCTCATCGCCACGGCCAAGAGATAGGGAACGGGATTGCGTCCAAGACGTCTCGTCACATCCAGGACCAGCGGCGCCATCACGAGACACACCGCATCGTTGACGAGGAAGGCCGAGAAGACGCCCGTGGTCAGAACGATCACGAAGAGAAGCACCAGAGGCGAGTGGGCGTGGGTGATAGCCCAGCCGTTCACCAGGCGAAAGAACCCCGACAGCTTCAGGTGCGCCACGATGATCATCATGCCGAGGAGCAACGTGATCGTGTCGAGATCGATCGCGCGATAGGCCTCCTCGGGTTTGAGCACTCCGGCTGCGAGCATGCAGGCAGCCCCGAGCAGGGCAATGCCGGCCCGGTCGAGCCGAAGTCCGGGGATGCGCCCAAGCGCCACGCCGCCATAGGTCAGGATGAAGATGGCCGCAGCGGCCAAGGCTTGCGTATCCATCATCGGATCCTGCCCGGGGCAGCCTTTATCCCATGGGAGCCCTCTCCTGAGGCTGCATCGGGGGCAAAGCCTTTCATCTCGGGCATCATGGCCCAGAACACGCCATGTCGATCTCCTCGGGATGCGCTGTTCTTGAATGAGCCAAGGACGCGAAAGAGGGAACCGCCGAGGTCGGTGTCCGTTCCCGCTTGGACTCGCGGCATCCCATGACGCCCACCAGTGACTTCCTTAGCACGGCAGCGCTCCGGATCGGGAGGGGCTCAGGAGCCAGGTCGGGGTGTCCTATGCGCGGCAAAGCCTCAGTGGCCAAAGACCTTTTCCATGGCTCCCGGCTCATTGTGAACGGCAAGCTTGTCCATGATGGTCGTGCTGGCCTCGTTGAGGCCGACAACCTCGACCTCTATACCTTCGCGGCGGAACTTCAGGACGGCACGATCGACCGCGTTGACGCCGGTGAGGCCCCAGATGTGGGCCCGGCTGACGTCGATGCGCACTCGCTGCACAGGCTCCGTGAAGTCGAACGCCGCCATGAAAGCGTCGGCCGAGGCAAAGAAGAGCTGCCCTTCGACGAGGTACTCGCGCTCTTGACCGTCGGCCGCCAAGTTCGTGATTTCACGAAGAGACTCATTTGGACGACCTTCGTTTTGAAAGACATCATCGATCGATTGAAACCTCTTGACAGGGAACTCTTCTGGCTTGGCCGTCTTCTACCTGGATCAGGAGCTTGGGTATTCAGGAGAGCGATGCTCACGCTCCGGAAAGAGCTGCGGCGGGGGACGGAGCATCCAAGGGTTGCCGCATGTTCAAGCGCTTCATCATCAACCCACCGGTCTTCTTCGGTGCCGTCGGTGTCATCGGCGTCTTCCTTGCCATCGGGATTGTTGCGCCGGATCGCGCCAGCCAAGTCTTCAAGGACTTGCAGTCTGCTATTCTCAACAGCTTCGGGTGGCTCTATCTCCTCGTCGTCGGCATCTTCCTGGCTACCGTGCTGCTCCTCTGCCTGGGACGTTACGGCCGGCTGAGGCTCGGGCCGGACGAGTCCACGCCCGACTTCAGGTTCACCTCCTGGATCGCCATGCTGTTTGCCGCCGGCATGGGCATAGGCCTCATGTTCTACGCCGTGGGCGAGCCGATGACCCACTTCATGACACCGCCAACTGCCCCGCCGCGCTCGGTCGCGGCGATGCGGGAAGCCATGTCCGTCACATTCTTTCACTGGGGCATCCATGCCTGGGCTATCTGTGCCGTGGTCGGCCTGTCGCTGGCGTATTTCGGCTACCGCTACAACCTGCCGCTGACGATCCGGTCCGGTCTCTACCCCGCTCCTCAAGGAGCGCATCGACGGTCCCATCGGTCACGCCGTCGACATCTTCGCCATCGTCGGCACCATGTTTGGCATCGCCACCTCCCTTGGCGTTGGCGTCTCCCAGATCAACGCCGGCCTCAACTATCTTCTCGGCAGCCCCATCGGCATCGGGGTCCAACTCCCCCTGATCGCTGCCATCAAGGCCTTGGCCACGGTGTCAGTCGTCACCGGCCTCGACAAGGTGGGCCGCATCCTCTCCGAGATCAATCTGGTCGTGGCGATCCTGCTGATGCTCCTCGTCCTGGTGGTCGGACCGACGGCGCTGCTGTTTCGCGACTTCGTGCAGAACCTGGGCCTTTATCTCGACACGCGGCTGCTGCGCACCTTCAACATCTATGCCTATGAGCCGACGCCCTGGATCGATGCCTGGACGCTCTTCTACTGGGCATGGTGGATTTCCTGGTCCCCCTTCGACGGCATGTTCATCGCCCGCATCTCGCGCGGACGCACCGTGCGCGAGTTCGTCACGGCCGTGCCGTTCATCCCGGCCGGTTTCACCTTTTTCTGGATGACCGTGTTCGGCAACACCGCGATCTTCGTGGATACCGGCACGGCAGCCGGTGCCCTAGTCACGGCGGTCGCCGACGACGTGTCGGTCGGCCTCTTCAAGTTCTTCGAGTATCTGCCGTTCTCAGGCCTCACCTCCACCTTGGCCGTGCTCCTGGTCGGAATCTTCTTCATCACGTCCGCGGATTCCGGCTCGCTGGTCGTCGACTCCATTGCCGCAGGCGGCGAGACCGAAACAACCACCGGCCAGTGCGTCTTCTGGTGCGGGCTCGAAGGCATTGTGGCGGCCAGCCTGCTCCTGGCCGGCGGGCTCAGCGCCCTGCAATCGGCGACCGTGGCCAGCGCTCTGCCCTTCACCTTCGTCATGCTGGCGCTCGTCTGGTCGCTCCTGGTCGGCATGCGGGCGGATCTCGCCCAGCAGGAGGCCCACGCCGCCAGGACGAACATTCCCTCCGCCCAGCCCGCCGCAGGTCTCACCTGGCAGCGCCGCCTCGCCCTCATCCTCCATGCTCTCACCGAGGCCGAAGTCGGCGCGTTCATCGCCACCCACGTGCCTCCGGCGCTCGACCAGGTCGCGCGCGAGTTGAGCGCGCGCGGACGCCCCTCGTCCGTGGCCGAGGAGGATCGGGGTGCGATCGCCCTGCGCTCACCCGCTGAAGGTGTGCGCGACTTCATCTATGGCGTCAGCCGCAGCGCCCAGCCCATGGCCACCCTCTCACCTCTTGACGTCGGCAAGCCGGAATACCGCTACGAGGCCCGCACCTACTTTTCCAGCGGCGGTCGCGGCTGCGACATCATGGGCCTGCACCGTGACCAGATCATCGCGGACGTTCTCGTCCAGTTCGAGCGCTATCTCCTGCTCGTCCAATCGCCAGCGATGCAACTCCTTCACGGCGCGCCGGAACATGAGCCGGATCCACCCTCCCAGTGACTGCCGTCGCGGCCAAGGCGTCGAGCGGGCAGCCCCAGGGACGGCCCGGAACGTCCTCTCCGGACGTCAGACCCGTGCGCCCGCCTGACATGACATCGACGAAGGCACGATGGATCCAGCCGGGGCAACCGGGGTTGTCAGGACATGGAGCGCATCCGGAACATCATGGTCCTTCTTCGCGGACAACTCTGGATCCTCCCCTTGATCCTGAGTCTTCTCGCGCTCGGCTTGGCCTATTGGGTTCTGACGTTCGGTCCCTCGCTGCTCGAAGACTGGGGCGACGGGGAGCTTTGGTGGATCTATGGGGGTGATGCGAGCAGCGCCCGCGGCCTCCTGTCGAGCCTGCTGTCCGGCCTGATGACCATGTTCTCGCTCGTGGTCTCCGTCACCTTCGTCATCCTGACGCTCGCGGCGAACCAGCTCGGTCCCCGCCTGGTCCCCACTTTCATGGGCGACCGGCAGATCCAAGCCGTGATCGGCCTGTTCCTCGGCACCATCCTGTATGTTCTGGTCGTGTTGCGCAGTCTCAATGAGACGCTTGGGAACGAGGGCGTGCCACATGCCGCCGTGACGATCGGCAGCGTCCTCACGGTGATATGCCTCTTCGCTCTGTTGTTCTACGTCCACAAGGTCGCCCGTGCCATCGTGGCCGACAATATCGTGGCACGGGTAGCACATGACCTGCGTGGCAATGTCCGCGGCATGCTCCCGGAGACGGGTGAAAGCGATGACGCCATGCCGGACGATATCCCACCGAAGGCCGGTACCGTGTCGTTGGGGCGAAGCGGCTACATCCAGGTGATCGACTACGACAGGCTCGTATCGGTGGCCTGCCGAGAGCGTGCCCTCCTCGAGGTGAAGGTGCGGGCGGGACACTTCGTCCTGGCAGGCGGGGAACATGTGGTCGTCCATGCGGCACGGCCCCTGGGCATCGATGCCGTCGAAGCGGTCAGGGACGCCGTCGTGGTCGGCGAGGAGCGCAGCCCGGCCCAGGATCTGGAGCACGGCCTGCGCCAGCTCGTCGAGATCGGCCTGCGGGCGCTGTCGCCCGGCATCAACGATCCGCACACGGCCGTGGCCGTGGTGGACCGCCTCGGCGCAGCCTTTGAGGAAATATTCCAGCGTGTCCTCCCGCCAAGCTTGCTTCCTGACCAGGAGGGTGTGATCCGGGTGATTGCGCGTCGCTCCGACGTGCAGGGCCTCGTCGATGCGGCCTTCGATCCGCTTCGGCAGGCCGGACAGGAAATCCCGGCCGTCCTGATCCGCATGGCGGATGTCCTGGGGCAGCTTGCGTCCATTCTCCGGCGCCAGGATACTCAGGATGCGGTGGTCCAACATCTCGGCAAGTTGGCCGAGACCGCCGAGGCGGCGCGGCTTGCCCCATGCGACCGGGCCGCAGTCCTCTTGCGGGTCGAGCGGGCCAGGATCGCCACCTCGACTCGCGCGAAGGAGGCAAGGATTCATGTTCTTTGACTCATGGGCCGGGCTGGAACGTGTCCTCGTCGTCGGCACGCTGGCCTATATCGCCCTCGTGGCGATCCTGCGGATCTCGGGCAAGCGTACGCTGACCAAGCTGAATGCTTTCGACCTCGTGGTCACGGTGGCGCTGGGTTCAATCCTTGCCACCGTGCTGCTCAGCAAGTCGGTCGCCCTGGTTGAAGGCATGCTGGCGATGGTACTCCTGGTGTTCCTACAATTTGCGATCACGTGGCTGTCCGTCCACTCACGCAGCTTCCAGAATCTGGTGAAGAGCGAACCGACCCTGATCATGCACCAGGGCAGATTTCTGGATGGCGCGATGCGGACGCAGCGGATCACCCGTGAGGAGGTCATGGCGGCCCTGCGCTCCAGCGGAATCGTAGACGCCACCGATGTGGCGGCCGTCGTCCTGGAGACGGATGGCACCTTTGCCATCATCAATGCGTCGGACCATGATGCGGACGCGTCGACCCTGGCCACCGTCCGCAAGGCATAGCGGCTCTCGCGTCTGGAAGTGCTGCCCTATCATGCACTGCTCCGGATGATCGCTGTCCGGCCCCTTGCCTCCGCTGCCTGAATTGGCATGCAGCATCTCGACCTGGACGCGATGAATGGCACCGGCCACGCTGGCGGCGCTGGTCCTGGAGGAGTTCCCTCATCTTCCACGGCCCCATGACCGTCTATGCGCAGAGAAAAAGGACCCCGATGAGATCGAAAGCAGACGGCATGGGAGAATTCACGACAGCGACCGGGGGTAATGCCCGGGCTGTCGATTGGTTTGGTTTCCCTTGTGCGTTCTTTCGTTCGCTCTCGCCTCACGCAGGATTTGCGATCCGTGGCTCGGCTTCCAGCCAGCGCCAAGCCTCGTCCTCCTGGGCGAACTCGAAATGGCGGGTCTCGATGCGAGCCACAGGCGCGGTCCATTCGGTCAGGGTGGTCATCCACGTCGGGCCGCCGACCAGGGCGTAGCGCTCGATCTGGCGCCAGCCCCGCATCTTCACAGAAGTCAGCCCATCCTCGCGCAGGGCCTCAAGCGTGACGCCATCGAACTTAACGATCCGGACAAACACGCGCAACCGTTCATGAGCGCCTAACTCCCGCTCGAAAGTCCCGACCAGAACATGCATATCGTCCCGATGGATGCGTCCGTTCACCTCGAACGCGATCACGTCGGGCTTGTTCGTCTCGATCAGGCGGACCGAGGGCGATGCCTGTGCCGCGTCGGGCACACCGGCTGCAATCGGCCGGTTCGCCCAGGCCAGAGCCTCGTCTCGCTCACCGGGCGCGAAGGTGCGGATCTCGATCTGAGGCAGGATGCGGCCTTGCAGCTCGACGATCCAGCGCACCCACTCCTGCTCGGTCACCACTGCCATTCGGGCGAAATGGCGCAGGTGGCGCAGCCCGTAGCCGAGATCCCGAACGAACGCGCCCGGCGTCATACCCGACATGGCAATCTCGACATAGACCGCGATGCGCTCCTGCCGGGCCAGGGCCTCCTCGACCGCGGAGATGCCGCGCTCAATGTCACCCCTGTCGACATGGCCGCTCACCCGCATCGCCACTACGTGTTCGGAAGTGGGTAGGATCTCCAGCATGGCAGCATCCTTTGGAAAGCAAGGCGGGCAAGCAATGCTATATTTTACTCTCTCGGAAATGACGGGACTAGAGCATCGTCCGGAAAAGTGGCCCCGGTTTTCCGGCCCGAACGATGCTCTCATTAAAAGAGGAAGCATCGGACCCAAAAGTGCGAGTCCACTTTTGGGTCCGATGCTTTAGCGCCATATTCGCATCACTCCCGTTCGTCAGTCGGCGACAGGAACTGTCACAGCCGAGGACAGGATCAGGAGCTCTCTCATGGCGTTCGTCCTGCCTGCATCGCGCCGTTATCGAGACGAGGCACCCGGTAGTCCCTGAGAATAGCATCCGCGTCCGCACGTCGCCGGGCAAGCGCCGCATCGACCTCCTGACGTAATGCCTCGTCCTCCTTGCGCGCTGCCATGGAGATATCGAACACCATAGAGAGCTGCGGCCCATCGAAGATCGGTCGCACAGGCGTCACTCTGAACGCAATGCCCTCGCGCTCGGCGAAGTAGCCCCGAGAGGTCCCCCAACGACGGCCACATCGATCTCTCCCGCGGGCTGGCGGATTGGGCTCGCTGTAGTCGCCGTCGATCATATAACCAAGCGGAAACCTTGCTATGAGTCACTGCTGGTGGGAGCATGGTTGCTGAAGTCTATCAGCGGCAACTGAGGCAGCTGCGGCGCTGTGATATGGGACTTGGATGCAGGGTATCACTCGCCGCTCTTCGGGGAGCGGGTGCATCCTCACATTTTAAGGTCAGCCCATGACGCAGGGAGCATCGCCTTGCACCCGGCCCTGGCTCGTAAACTACCGGAATGGATCGTTCGCGAGCAAAATTGGTTGACCATGCGGCGTGGCGTGTGCCGCACGATCCCAAGCGTCCCGTCGTTCCTCCAGGACCTGTTCACTTGCAATACCCTTGTCCCGGACCAACTGCTCAATCGCCGCAAGCCAGTGATGATAGTACGTCGAGCCGTCGTCGCAATCACTAGTGCCCTGAGCTTTTTTGATTTCATCCGAGAGCGCTGCAGCCCACTCCGTCCAGGTGAACAGGCCCTGCTCGTAGAGAGCCAGGGTCATTGCGAAGGCGTGAGCCTCCCACGGCTCGCGAAAGACAGGCGCGCCATCATCCCCCCGGGGAATCGGCGCAACCTCTGCGGCCACACGGACCATATCCTCATGCCGGTTCAAGGTAGCTCTCCCAGGCATCGATTGAGACACTGATGGTCGGATCCGCCTGCTCTCCCCAGAGTTCCCGGCCCGAGAAGGAGATCGTGTAGAGCCATTGTGGCTGCTCGCCTTGTCCATGAGCGTTCGCGTCCGGAAACACATGCGCGCCATGCACCAACTCAACAACCCCAGCCCTGCCACGGGCGTAGCGAGGGAGGCGGGTGTGCCCCCTGGGATGTATGTTGCGGGTGCGGACCCGGTCACCAACCGCAAAGCGCGCCGGCTGGTCGAGCGGGCGATCTGCCGGACCGCCGCGGGCCAACACGGCCAGCACGTCTTCTGCCTTGAGCACCCGCTTGATCGGCGCCGGCTCTGCGAGGGATTGGCCGAGTCTCAACTCTTCGTCGCTGACGAGCCCGGCCGCAACAACAAGCTTTTCGACGCCCTTGGTCCAGATCTCGTAGTAGCTTGACGTCAGATACTCAGCAGGCGGCAAGGACTCGCGGGCGTGCCGGCTCATATCGAGGTTCCAACTGCCCGTAGCACCCATGGCTAGGGTGAGGCCAAAGGCCCGTCGCTCCCACTCGGCATGGAACCAGGGCTCGTCCTGCTCGATCGCGATCGGACCGAAGCCCATCATGCCGCCGAGGTCCTGTGCGCCATTCATTGCACTGCCTTCGGAGTCTGGGCGACACCAGTGCCGATCATGGAGTCCCGGGTGACGAGTTCGGCCAGTGCCTCCTCGCCCATGCCCTCCGTGCCTTCGGGGCGCATCGGGATCACGAGGTACCTGATCTCAGCAGTGGAGTCCCAAACGCGGATGCGGGTGGTCTCCGGCAGGTTTACCCCGAACTCGGCCAGAACCCCGCGAGGGTCAAGCACAGCTCGGGAGCGGTAAGGGGCAGACTTGTACCAGATCGGAGGAAGGCCAAGCACCGGCCACGGGTAGCAGGAGCATAGGGTGCACACGACCATATTGTGCTCATCTGGGGTGTTCTCGACCGCCACCATATGCTCGCCCTGGCGACCGATGAAGCCGAGGGAGGCAATGGCGGCCGTTGCATCCGTCCGGAGCCACTCCCGGTAGGCTGGGTCAGCCCAGGCTTTAGCGACCACCTTGGCCCCATTGCGGGGGCCTACCTTGACCTCATAGGTCTCGACCAGCGCATCGATAGCGGATGGATCGACATAGCCCTTCTCGACCAGGATGGACTCAAGCGCACGCACCCGCAGCTCGATCTCTGATAAATGGCTGTGGTCGTCATGATCGTGGTGATGATGGTCGTGCCCCATACGTACCGCCCTCGCCTATCCAGATGAGTCGGTGCCATGCTAACCGGGTGGTAGCCGCGAAGCCAGCCATTGCCGCGCCGATCAAATTCAGATGATCGGACATTGCACAGTTGCGGAGATCGTCCGGCTGCCTGGGAGAGAACGGTTCAAAGGGCAAATGCCGGTAACCCTTTGATGTTGTTGGTGAGCGCGCTGGGACTCGAACCCAGGACCCTCTGATTAAAAGTCAGATGCTCTACCGGCTGAGCTACGCGCTCCCAGAGGTGAGCCCGGAGATAGGGGGTCTCGGGCCTCGGGTCAATTGAAAAGCCCCGCCTGGGCGGGTAAATCCTCAGCTTATGGCCCTTAAGCGGCCGATTTTCCCAAGAATGCCTGGACAAAGGTCCTGCTCCAGGCCGCGGAATTACTCCTCGTCCCCCATGGCGATGTTGTCCGCGTGCCGGCCGATATCCGCCTTGCTGTCCCGCTCGCCCTTGGCCCAGCCCTCCTTGACCTCGCCGATATGGTCATCGAGGCGTCCCTCGGCGATCGCCTTGCGCAGTCCGGCCATGAGTTCCTGGTAATAGGCCAGGTTGTTCCAGGTCAGAAGCATCATGCCGAGGATCTCGTTCGAGCGGACGAGGTGATGGAGGTAGGCGCGCGAATAGGTGTTCGAGGCCGTGCATTTCGATTCCGGATCGAGCGGGGCGGTATCCTCGGCGAAGCGCGCGTTGCGCAGGTTCATGCGTCCATGGCGGGTGAAGACCTGACCATGGCGTCCGGCACGGGTGGGCATGACGCAGTCGAACATGTCCACGCCCCGTCGAACCGCCTCGACGATGTCATCCGGCGTGCCGACCCCCATGAGGTAACGGGGCTTCTCCCTGGGCATGTGCGGCTCGACCGTCTCGATCATGCGCAGCATCACGTCCTGCGGTTCGCCAACGGCCAGACCGCCGATGGCGTAGCCCTTGAGATCCAGCGCCGCGAGTTCCTTTGCGCTCTCGATGCGCAACCGCTCCACGGCGCCGCCCTGGACGATGCCGAACATGGCCTTTCCCGGCTGCTCTCCGAAAGCCACCCGGCAGCGCTCCGCCCATCGGAGAGACAGGCGCATCGCCTTCTCGGCCACTTCGTCGGAGCACGGCAGCTTTACGCATTCGTCGAGCTGCATCTGAATATCGGAGCCCAGGAGCCCCTGGATCTCGATGGAGCGCTCCGGGGTGAGCACATGGGTCGAGCCGTCAATATGGGACTGGAAGGTGACCCCGGTCTCGTCGATCTTGCGCAGGGCGGAAAGCGACATCACCTGGAAACCGCCGGAATCCGTGAGGATCGGATAGGGCCAATTCATGAACTGGTGCAGCCCACCGAGCCTCGCCACCCGCTCCGCGCCGGGACGCAGCATCAGGTGATAGGTGTTGCCGAGCACCACGTCGGCCCCGAGCGCCTTCACCTGATCCGGATACATGGCCTTCACGGTCGCGGCCGTGCCGACCGGCATGAAAGCGGGCGTGCGGATGACACCACGCGGCATTCGGATCTCGCCGGTCCGTGCCGCGCCGTCGGTCTTGTTGACGGTGAAAGTGAAGGTCTCGGTGGTCATTCAAACCTCATCTTGTCATCTCCCGCCGAAGCGGAAGGGAAGCGGATCCATGAATCCGCAGCGCCTGGAAACGGATCCATTCCCGCGCGTTCCGTGCTGGGTCGATCCGGAGCATCAACGTCGAAACAGCAAACTCGCATCGCCATAGGAGTAGAAGCGATAGCCCGCTTCTATGGCGTGGGCATAGGCGGCTCTCATGCAATCCAGCCCCGCAAAGGCCGAAACCAGCATGAAGAGAGTCGAGCGCGGCAGGTGGAAATTGGTCATCAGCACATCCACGGCTTTGAATCGGTAGCCGGGCGTGATGAAGATGGCGGTATCGCCGGAGAAGGGCGCGATGCTCCCATCCTCGCGGGCAGCGCTCTCCAGAAGCCGTAAGGATGTGGTGCCGACCGCCACGATCCGCCCTCCCCGGGCCTTGGCCTCATTGAGCGCCTGGGCGGTCTCATCCGAGACCGAGCCCCATTCCGCATGCATCCGGTGCTCATCGGTATCGTCGGCCTTCACCGGCAGAAACGTGCCCGCTCCCACGTGAAGCGTCACGAAGTGCCGGGCGATGCCGCGCTCGTCGAGGCGCCGAAAGAGATCGTCCGTGAAATGCAGGCCGGCGGTCGGAGCAGCGACCGCGCCCTCGTCCTTCGCGTAGACGGTCTGGTAGTCGCTCCGGTCTCGGTCGTCCGTCGGGCGCTTGCCGGCAATGTAGGGCGGCAAGGGAAGCTCGCCGAGCCGAGCGATGGCCTCGTCCAGGAAGGCGCCCGCAAAGGAGAAGCGGAGCGCCACATCGCCGCCCTCGCCTTTCTCCACGACCTCGGCATCGAGCCGCACGAGTTCGCATGCCGTGCTTTCGGACGGGTCTCCGAAGCGGATGCGGTCGCCGACGGTAAGCTTCTTGGCCGGCCGGGCGAAGGCGCGCCAGCGGTCGGCACCCTCGCGCTTGTGCAGCATGATCTCGACCCGAGCCGCATTCTCCTCACGGACGCGCAAGCCATAGAGCCGGGATGGAATGACTTTGGTGTTGTTGAGCACCAGCACGTCACCCGGCTGAAGCAGATCCGGCAGATCGCGGACGATCCGGTCCTCAAGGCCTGATCCGGGCCGGACCACGAGCATGCGCGCGGCATCCCGCGGCTCCATGGGGCGCAACGCAATGCTGCCCTCGGGAAGATCGAAATCGAAAAGGTCGACCCGCATGGATACTATGTCTCCACCCTCATCCTGAGGAGCAGCGCAGCTGCGTCTCGAAGGATGGTCCAAAGAGCACTGGAAACGCCCTCGTCCTTCGAGACGGTCACTGAAGTGACCTCCTCAGGATGAGGGCTTAGGGCAGTTCGTTTCATCTGAAAACGTGGATGCCCGGGACGAGCCCGGGCATGACGAAACATATCGGCTGATCTCAAGCCACGTCGGCCGCGACCTTCATGGAGACGATGCGATCGGGATCGCGCACGGGTTCGCCGCGCTTGATCTTGTCCACGTTCTCCATGCCTTCGGTGATCTTGCCCCAGACGGTATATTGCTTGTCGAGGAAGCGGGCATCGTCGAACACGATGAAGAACTGCGAGTTCGCGGAGTGAGGGAAGTTGGTGCGAGCCATGGAGCAGACGCCGCGCACATGCGGCTCGGCGTTGAACTCGGCCTTGAGGTCCGGCAGGTCGGAACCGCCGGTGCCTGTCCCGGTCGGGTCGCCGGTCTGGGCCATGAAGCCCTCGATCACCCGGTGGAACGGCACGTTGTCATAGAAGCCCTGACGGGAGAGCGTCTTGATGCGCTCGACGTGGCCGGGAGCCAGGTCGGGACGCAGCTCGATGACCACGCGGCCCTTGGTGGTTTCCATGATGATGGTGTTTTCGGGATCTGCCATGGGATTCTCCTTCGAATGGCGTGTATTTAGGGAAGACGGCGGCCGACCACTATAGGGCCTGGTTCTTTTCCGGCACCGGCGCGTCGATGAAGCGAAACGTGAAAAGGCGACCGGCCACCGCCGCGCCGAGGCTCTCGCTGAATGGCATGGGCGAGCAGCGCACCAGGGCCTCCCTCACGGCCTGCGTGAAGGCCTGACGGTTCTCCGCGTCGGGCTCCCCTGCCCGGTAATGGGTGATCATGGGCTTGCCCAGCACCTCACCGTTCCGCTTGAAGCTGAGACGGATCGTGACTTCCTGTCCGGAATAGCGCACGCCGCCCGGCTGCCAGCAGGCCTGCATGGCTTTCCCGATGTCGCCGAGGGTGTTCACCTTCTTGGGCGGCTCCTCGTCGGTTCGGGGATGGATGATGCCATTGAAGCTCTCCGGCAGGGACGGAGGCTGCTCGAACCTCTCCCAGTATCCATCCGGATCGCTGGGGCGCCCCACCTGCGCCAGAACCGGCGCAGCCGCTCCCGTGCACAGGAGGAGCGCGGAGATCCATGCTCCGCCTGACCGCAGGGCGTACATCACTTCGCGTCGGTGGCGAGCTGCATCTTCACGATCTTGTCGGGGTTCGACACCATGCCGTTTGCGGCGGAATCGCCCTTCTTGATCTTGTCGGCCACATCCATGCCGGACACGACCTCGCCGAAGAGCGTGTACTGGCCGGTGAGCGGGCCGCAGCCCTCGTAGCAGATGAAAAACTGGCTGTTGGCGGAATCTGGGCTCTGGGAGCGGGCCATGCCGACGGAGCCGCGCTTGTACTGGGTCTTGGTGAACTCGGCCGGAATGTTGGGCAGGCTCGACTTGCCCGTGCCGGTGCCGGTGGGATCACCCGTCTGGGCCATGAAGCCGTCGATCACCCGGTGGAAGACGACGCCGTTATAGAAACCCTGTTTCGTCAGGGCCTTGATCTGCTCCACATGCTTGGGCGCCAGATCCGGCCGCAGACGGATGGTGATACGGCCCTCCTTGGTGTCGAGGAAGATCGTATTCTGCGGATCGTTGGCCTGCTGGGCCACGGCCGGGACGAGGCCGGCGAGTACGAGCGCTCCGGCTGCGAACAAACGCTTCATGGGTCGATATCTCCTTCGAGGATGATGAAACTTTATGGCCGCTTGAATTTGGCCTTCAGGCGCTCGGCGACAAGACCCGGTACGAAGGCCGAGACGTCGCCGCCCATTCCGGCGATCTGGCGCACAAGCGTGGCCGTGATGGGGCGGACCGAGGGCGAAGCCGCAAAGAACATGGTCTGGACCTCCGGCGCCATGGCGGCGTTCATGGACGCCATCTGGATCTCGTAGTCGAAGTCCGTCCCGTCCCTGAGGCCACGCACGATGAGGCTCGCGCCATGGCGGCGGGCCGCCTCGACGGCCAGATCGTTGAAGGTCTCCACCTCCAGTGCGACGCCCCTCTCCTGCAGAACCGGCCCGCAGACCTCGCGCAGCATCTCGGCCCGTTCCTCGGCGGGAAAGACCGGTGCCTTCGAGGAATGGACCCCGATGGCGACCACGATCCTGTCCGCCACGCTGCAGGCCTGGCGCAGAACGTCCAGGTGCCCGTTGGTGACGGGATCGAAGCTGCCGGTGTAGAGCGCGGTGCGTATCATGCCCAAGGCGTAGCCGGATTGAGGCGCCTGAGCAAGCCGTGCGCTGGCACACGGCAGGCTGGACGGCGCCATGAGACATAGGGCCCACCTTAAGTCAGGAGAGAGCCATGGTCTTCCGCCTTTTCATCGTCGCCATCACGGCCATCGCCGTCCTGAGCCCTGCCGCATTGGCGAGCTTGGGCTGAAGCAGAGAGCGGCTTTTCATGCCCTAGCACCCTCAAATGCCCGAGGAGCAGCTGACTACCTCTCGCAGGATGCGGATTAAAGGGCTCGCCAAAATCTTCACCCCCATATAACTAAGTAACATATCTGGGGGCTCATGTGATCAAATCTTACCGTTCTCTGACATTCTACAGCTGGTACATCCTCGCAGCTCTGTCCATCTTTGCAGCGTATCCAGTCTTCGCCCAGCCTGTTCGCAGCCCGATTTCGGCAGACATTTCCGCCGCTGATATCGAAGGTTTTGTTTTCCCAAAATCCTTGGGTAGGCTGATACGTCAGTCAAAAGTTGATTATAAGTCGTCAGGGTTAGGCTTCAGCGTGACCTATGCGGAACCTGGCAAGGCTTGGGCCGACATCTATATCTACGATAAGCAGCTCGATTTGCCGTCTGGCCCTGCGCTCGATTTCGCGAAACGGGAAGTGGAAGCGGCGGTTGGTGATGTGAACACCGCCGTACAAGCAGGCGTCTATCAAAAAGCGAAAGTTCTCGATCGGTCGGAATCCAACTCCTTTGCGAAGGCTCGCCTCAGGCTTACGCAGGGAGGGAATGAACGCGACTCCTTCATCTTCATCACCGTAAATCGCGGCAAGTTCGTTAAGATCCGAATGACTGCAGTGGCGGATAATTCCTCGAATGATACTGCCGAGACTGTACTCACAGAATTTGAACGCACCCTTCGCAAGCCATAAAGAAAGGGCGCCGAGGCGCCCTTCCGAAAAGCCTTGTTAAAGCTTAGTCCTCGCCGCCCTCGGTCGCGACATCATCGACGCCCTCACCATTCTCCTCGTCCTCACCCTCGATGTGCTCCACCGAGACCACCTTTTCCTTGTCGCGGGTGGAGAAGACGGTGACGCCCTGGGAGTTGCGGCCGACGACGCGGATGCCTTCGACCGGCACGCGGATCAGCTGGCCGCCATCGGTGACGAGCATGATCTGGTCGGCGTTGTCGACCGGGAAGGAGGCCACGAGCTTGCCGTTGCGACTGTTCACCGCCATGGCCGTGATGCCTTTGCCGCCGCGTCCGGTGATGCGGTACTCGTAGGACACGGTGCGCTTGCCGTAGCCCTTCTCGGAGAGCGTCAGGATGCACTGCTCGTGCGCGCTCATCTCCGCATAGCGCTCCTGCGAGAGCGAGAAGTTCGCGCCTTCCGTCTCCTCCGCATCGTCCGATGCGTCGGCATCCGCGCCCATCTGCTCACCGGTGACGGCGCGGCGCATCTTGAGATAGGCCGCCCGCTCCTCGCCGGTCGCTTCCACATGGCGCAGGATCGCCATGGAGATGATGTCGTCTCCCTCGGCGAGATTGATGCCGCGCACGCCCATGGAATCGCGGCCCTTGAACACGCGCACGTCCGTGACCGGGAAGCGGATGCACTGCCCCTTGGCCGTGGTGAGCAGCACGTCGTCGTTCTCCGAGCAGATCTGCACGTCGACGATGTGGTCGCCCTCATCCAGCTTCATGGCGATCTTGCCGCCGCGATTGACCTGGACGAAGTCCGACAGCTTGTTGCGGCGAACCGTGCCGCGGGAGGTGGCGAACATCACGTCCAGCTTGTCCCAGGACGCCTCGTCCTCGGGCAGCGGCATGATGGTGGTGATGCGCTCGCCCTGCTTGATGGGCAGCATGTTCACCAGGGCCTTGCCCTTGGCGTTGGGAGCGGCCAGCGGCAGGCGCCACACTTTCTCCTTGTAGGCCTGGCCCTCGGACGAGAAGAAGATGACGGGCGTGTGGGTGTTCGCCACGAAGAGACGGGTGACGAAATCCTCGTCCCGCGTCGTCATGGCGGAACGGCCCTTGCCGCCGCGGCGCTGCGCCCGATAGGTGGAGAGCGGCACGCGCTTGATGTAGCCGGCATGGGACACGGTCACGACCATGTCCTCGCGGGCGATCAGATCCTCGTCGTCGACATCGGAATCCCAATCGACGATCTGCGTCCGGCGCGGTGTCGCAAAGGCGTCGCGAACCTCGACCAGCTCGTCCTTGATGATGCCCATGATGCGATCACGCGACCGCAGGATCTCGAGGTAGTTCGAGATCTCAGCCGCGAGCTTGGCGAGCTCGTCGCCGATCTCGTCACGGCCGAGAGCCGTCAGGCGCTGCAGGCGCAGGTCGAGGATCGCGCGGGCCTGCGCCTCGGAGAGACGATAGGTACCGTCCTCATTGATCTTGTGGCGCGGATCGTCCACGAGCGCGATGAGCGGCGCGATGTCGTGCGCCGGCCAGTCGCGGCCCATGAGGGCCTCGCGGGCGGAGTTCGGATCCGGCGCCGTGCGAATGAGGCGGATGACCTCGTCGATATTGGCGACCGCAATCGCAAGGCCGCACAGCACGTGGGCGCGCTCGCGCGCCTTGTTGAGCAGGTACTTGGTGCGGCGGGAGACGACCTCCTCGCGGAAATCCACGAAGGCCTTGATCAGGTCCTTCAGGTTCATCAGCTCGGGGCGGCCGCCGTTGAGCGCCACCATGTTCGCGCCGAAGCTCGTCTGCAACGGCGTGTAGCGATAGAGCTGGTTGAGCACCACGTCGGCCATGGCGTCGCGTTTGATCTCGACCACGATGCGCATGCCGTCGCGATCGGATTCGTCGCGCAGGTCGGCGATGCCCTCGATCTTCTTCTCGCGCACCAGCTCGGCGATCTTCTCGATCAGCGAAGCCTTGTTCACCTGATACGGGATCTCGGTGAAGATCAGCGCTTCGCGGTCCTTGCGGACCTCCTCGACCTCGGACTTCGCCCGCATGACGATGGAGCCGCGGCCGGTCGTATAGGCGGACTTGGCGCCCGCGCGGCCGAGGATCAGCGCGCCGGTCGGGAAATCCGGACCCGGGATGAGTTCGATCAGCTCTTCGGTGGAGATGCCGTCGTTGTCGATGAGGGCCAGGCAGCCGTTGATGACCTCGCCCAGGTTGTGGGGCGGCATGTTGGTGGCCATGCCGACCGCGATACCGCCGGCGCCGTTGACGAGCAGGTTCGGGAACCGCGCGGGCAGAACCGACGGCTCGTCCTTCGACTCGTCGTAGTTGGGCGTGAAATCGACCGTGTCCTTGTCGATGTCGTCGAGCAGCGGCATCGCAGCCTTCGCGAGACGGGACTCGGTGTAGCGCATGGCCGCCGGCGGATCGCCGTCCACGGAACCGAAATTGCCCTGCCCGTCCACGAGCATGAGGCGCAGCGAGAAGTCCTGCGCCATGCGCACCAAGGCGTCGTAGATCGCGCTGTCGCCGTGCGGGTGATACTGACCCATCACGTCGCCGACGATGCGGGCGGATTTCACGTATTTCTTGTCGGGCGTGTAGCCGTTCTCGTGCATCGAATAGAGGATGCGCCGGTGCACCGGCTTGAGGCCGTCGCGCGCGTCCGGCAGAGCGCGGCTCACGATCACGCTCATGGCGTAATCGAGATAGGAGCGCTTCATCTCATCGACGATGGAAATCAGCTTGATGTCGCTCGCCGGCTGGTCCCCACCGGGACCGCCAGGGCGGTTATCGTTCGGATCGGTCAAGGTTGGTCTTTCTTAAAACGGTCTGCCCTTTCGCGAGAGGCGACTTCCGATGCCGCTTCGTCAAGCCGTTCGGCAGGCCCGCGAATCCAATTGAAATCAGTCTCTTAGATGGGCGAGAACGGCGCAATTTTCAAGCTTTTTGACAGGTTTTCCAGAGGCAAGCACGAAGCCAAAATCCGTTTACGTTTCAGCAACTTATTCTCAGGCCAGGCACAGCCGCCAACGGCCGCGCGATTGTGGCGCTTTCACAGACGGGATCGACTGGCGAGAAACCGGATTAGCTACCTGCTGCAGCGGATTGAATTTAAATGGTTTTATCACGGTTTCTCTCCTCAATGCGTAGCCTCCACGGGTTGGGTGTGAAACCGCCATTGATGGCGCGCCGGTAGGGATCTGGAACCGCTCGGGTCCCAAGCACGAGAAGCGTTGCGTCCTGCCGCGTAGGGCGATGAGTCTTGGGCTGGCCTGCTGCCTTGGGAGAACGGCCCGTGGAAACCCTCCCGTTCTGCCCGGCCTTGTGCCGGGATCCACGTCTTGACAGCGTTGTGGTGCCGAAGACGTGGCGGCCGGAACGCGTCCGGCCATGACGCGGCGGGTGGATGTCGATGGATCCCTGTCAAAGAGCCAGCACCTTGGGGCCCGCAGCTTGCGCTGCGAGCCTTTCCGGTGGTCGAGGGTGGCGCGTCGGGCCGTCCGGCTCGCTGTGAGTGTTAGATGGAAGAGCCGGGAGGCCGCTTCGCGCACGGTTCTTTTAGGCGTTTCGACTTGGACCAGCACAGGGCTGCCAAGGGCCTCCTGGCGCCGGCTGCGTGACCGGCGGGCAGGACCGTGCCTGCTCCCACAACTTACGACGCCTCGCGAAGCGCGCCCCTCGTCGGATCAGGCTGTGCAATGATATAGCCAAGGTTGAGACAACTGTCAAGAACAAAATAAGAACATAACATCCGCTCACCGCCTCTCCTCGTCATCACCGGCCTCGTGCCGGTGACCCCGATCGGAAAGGCGCGGCGCTCTTCAGCATCGGGATGGCCGGAACAAGCCCGGCCATGACGGAGAGGTCGCCAGAACCCGATGCGCCCGCTTCCACGCGTGCGAGAAGCAGGGCGGAGCCGTCAATTGACAAACGCGGCAAGGTGTAGGAGCCTTGGTTCATCATGTTGAGCTTCTTACGATACCGTCGCGGCTTGCACCGGGCAGGCAACCTCATCGCGGGCAAGTAGCCCCGAGCTCAACGCGCGTCCGCGCCCCCGAGCTCGGGGCGCTTTCCTAGTATCTGAAACGCGGGACGTCCTGCGAAGCCAAGTTTAGCTTCGCGCACCGTGCCTCTTCCGGCTCGTGCCTCGCCTCGTCGAGACGCCTCCGTTCCTACGCCGGATCACCAGGGCCCTTCGCCTCCGCGTGCCGTCGCCGGCGAGGCAATCCGCAACTTCGATGCGCGAGCGCATCGCTCATCCCAAACGATCGGAATCCGATGGCGATTCCGATCCCATTGCAGCGTCTTGCGCTGCGGCACTTCAGGAACAGGAGACAAGACATGTCCAGAAAAGCAACCGGCACAACCAAGCCACGGATCACGCTGACGGCGGCCGATTACGAGAAGCTTACGAGCCTTACCGATGCGGCCATGCACACGATGCCGGATGTGGCACGGGAACTCTCGGGTGAGCTTGACCGGGCCCATGTTCTGGCTGGCGGGAAGCAGCGCCCAGACGCCGTCCATATGGGCAGCGAGGTCGATTTCCGGGACGACACCACGGGACGGGTGCAGACGGTCACCCTCGTCTATCCGCATGAAGCGGATATTTCACAGGGCAAGATCTCGGTGCTGACGCCAATCGGAACCGCTCTCATTGGCCTCCCGCTCGGTCAATCGATCGACTGGACCACGCGCACCGGAGAAACGCGGCGATTGACAGTGCTTCAGGTCAGAAGCCCTGCCGCCATAGAGCGTGAGCCCGCCTGAGCAGGTCCCGGCCGGAGTGTCGGCGAAGGAATTCCACGAGCCCTGCGTCATGGATCCCTTCCCTGAGCCTCCGGCTCGCCGGGGCGACACTCCGGCTAGCGCATTGTGCGGACCCAGAGGGCCGCGCCCAACGATGCGCTCGTCAAGGAGTGGAGCATCGGATGGATCCCAAAGGTGCAAGCCCACTTTTGGGTCCGATGCTCTAAGCCCTCAGCAGCAACGCCGTCGTATCGTCACTCGTCTTGAATCGTGGAAAGAGCCGGCCGTCCGGATCGCGTTCGGTCTCGATCCCCCGTGCCAGCTTCGCCAGGGGTTCGATGCCGGTGGCAAGGGCGGCTTCCATCAGGGTCTTGGCGTCCATGGCCCGATAGAGATCGACGAGCGCCGAAAAGCCATCAGAGGCGAGGAGGATCGCCGTTCCCTCATGGCAGGGCGCCGTCTCGTGCCGCAGCCGGCCGACGGCATCCGGATTGAGGCTCAGGAGGGCCGCCGGAACGCCGCTTCTCCGCTGGCGCTCCCGGCGCTCGCCGAGCCAAGCGAGGAAAGTGGGCTCGCCGAGAATGGCAGTGGGCCGGGAGCCCGCCTGCTGCATCAATTCGGCCGCCTTCGCGGCTTCCGCCTCGCGCAGGCCGGGAGCGTCGCCCAGCACCTGAACCGAGTTGTCCGGCTGCCGCACATAGGCCGTGGTGTCGCCGAAGGTCCAAGCGTCGAGAACGTTGTCCTTGCGGCGCACCAGCGTCATGGCTCCGAGGGGCCAGGTGACGAAATCCTCGTGCCGTTCCAGAGGCGCGACGGCCCGGTAGGCCGTGCGGGCCTCCTCCATGACGTGCCGCAGGAGCGTGACGCCGTCCTCCGCATGAGGCACAAGCTCCGAGAGCCGCTCATTTGCGAAGCGGGCGAGCCAGGTGGCGTCGCTCGTCTCGTGCATGACGGGCTTGGTGCCGGGAAAGATCGAGGTGTCGATCACCCAGGCCCAGTCGCCGGAGGCTCCGCAGATATCCTCGTTAGGCTTGTCCGGGTGACCCGGCCAGCTGATCCGATCCAAAACCGTGAACATTGTCGCATCGCCCCTCGTCAAATCCGCCCGATGACCCCATAAAGCAAAGCTTAAGGGAAGGTCCAGCCGATGCTCCTCGACTACATCTCCGCCGCTCTCGTGACCCTGCTCGTCACCCTCGATCCGGTGGCTCTTGCGCCGATCTTCGTCTCGCTGACCCGGGGAATGAACGCAGAAGAGCGCCGCAGGGTCTCCATGCGGGCCTGCATGATCGCCTTCGGCATCCTGGCCTTCTTCGGCCTCGGCGGCGAGGTGCTGCTGCGGCTTCTCGGCGTCGGCATCCCGGCCTTCCGTATCTCAGGCGGCCTCCTGCTGTTCTGGATCGCCTTCGAGATGGTGTTCGAGCGCCGCAATGAGCGCAAGCAGCATACGGCGGATATCGCCATTACCGAGGATCACATCCGCAATGTTGCGGCCTTCCCGCTCGCCATTCCGCTGATGGCGGGCCCCGGCGCCATCACGGCCGTAATCCTGCTCGCCGGGCGGGCGGACGGCAACATCGCCTATCTCAGCGCCCTGCTGATCCTGATCGCGCTCGGCATCTTGAGCTGCCTCGTGGTGTTCTCGGCCGCCGATCGCGTCTCCCGCTGGCTCGGCGTGACCGGCAACGTGGTCCTCACCCGGCTGCTCGGCGTCATCCTCGCGGGCCTCGCCGTGCAGTTCATCATCGACGGCGTGCTGGCGCTGGTTCAGGGAGCGGCTTGAACCGTTACCGCAGGGTCTCCAGCAGGCGCATCATGAGCTTCTGCCTCGGCGCGATGGAAGAGATCAGGCCGTATTCTTGGAGCGTATGCGCGCCGTCGCCGTCGATGCCGAGGCCGTCGAGGGTCGGGATTCCCAGCGCCGCCGTGAAATTGCCGTCCGAGCCGCCGCCCACGCGGGGCGCCGAGACGAGGTCGAACCCGATCTCGGTGGCCAAGGATTTGGCGTGGTCGAAGAGCCGCGAGGTAGCCTCGGTCCGCTCATAAGGCGGCCGGTTCATGCCGCCGGTGATCGAGACCTTGAAGTCCGGGCTGGAGGGCTTCAATCCGAGGATCGCGGCCGTCACGGCCTCGCCGTCCGCCACCGTCTCGACGCGCAGGTCCACCGGGAAGCGGCAATGCTGCGGGATGGTGTTCACCGCCGTGCCGCCGGAGACCATGYCGACCGTGGTGGTGATCCCCCGGGCGTAATCGGTGAGGCCCTCGATGGCGAGAATCTGCCGCGCAGATTCGTAGACGGCGTTGCGCCCGTCCTTGTGACGCGACCCCGCATGCGCCGGGCGACCCTCCACATGCACGTCGAAGCGCCCTACTCCCTTGCGGGCGGTGACGATCTGGCCGCCGTCACGGGCCGGCTCCGTCACGAGCGCATAGGCCGAACGGCGGCCGAGATCCTCGATCATCGGCCGGGTGATCGGCGAGCCGATTTCCTCGTCCGGCGTCACGAGGAAGACGATGGGCCGCGCCGCCGTGCCCTTGCGGGCAACCTCCTTGAACGCCTCGAGAGCAAACCAGGCCCCGCCCTTCATGTCGTAGATGCCGGGGCCGTAGAGCCGGTCCCCCTCGACGCGCAGCGGCAGGTCGCTCTCCACGGTGCCGACGGGATGCACCGTATCGAGATGCGACATCACCAGAACGCCCGGCTCGGCTGTCTGAGGCCCGGCGCGCAGCACGAGAACGTCGCCCAGACCTTCCGTGCCCGCGAGACGCTCAATCGCCACCGGCGCGTCTTGCATCTGTGCGACCACGAGATCCATCATCCGGTTGACCCCGGCCCGGTCGTGGGTCGGGCTCTCAGTGCGGATCCAGGTGAAGAGCGTATCGAGGGATGGCGAGGAGAGGCTCATGATGTCTTCGTTTTCGAACGAGGGTGCCTGCTGGCTAACCATTCTTCGCCCGAAACATCAAGTCTCGGATGCACACGCTGAGGCCATCCCGAGACAAAGCCATGGCCATATGACGAAGAATTCATGCATGAGAGCACCACGGCGCTGCGTCACTATAGGTGACCCATTCCGCGCAAATTCCTTCAAAAATCGATCGATTTTCAGTGCTGTGCCACATTGAGCGGAATCGACAGCAGAACGTTTCCATCCTCGTCGACCACCTCGAGATTCCAGCCGCGCCAGTCAACCTCGTCCGTCTCGCCTTCCTGTCTGAGTTCCTGGATGGCTTTGAGGGCCTGATAATGGGCTGCCTCCAAATCCGAGACTTCGATCCCTGCCTCGTCGACGATCCGTTCGTGCGTGTGCACAAGATGAAAGTAGCAGTGCACGACAGGACAACCCTGGAAATCTTCACTCAACATCCGAGCCGCAATGGCTCCTGAATCTGCCGCTAGATGAGCAGCTTCCATGCTCTGACGCAAGGTAAGTTTTCAGTTTACCATCAACATCCATGCGAAGCTGCAGAATATTGTCCCGAACGATCAAATCGCACGGCCGCAGCCAAGCTTGGCGACAGCCGCTGCCGTGCATGGTCGTTCACGCACGCCGCTTCGGCGAGCTGCAGGAAAGGCCGTCTTCCTGGATAGCCTTTCCTGCCGAGAACCGTCCGACTACAGCATCGGACCCAAAAGTGGATTTGCACTTTTGGGATCCATCCGATGCTTTTTCTCTTGGCTGGCGCATCGGATGGAGCGGACCCGCAGGGCCGCGTCAGCGAATACCGGGTCCACTTTTCCGTCCGATGCGCTAGAAACTTTGTGTGCGGTACAGAAGCGCGTCTATGTGTGTTAGTGCACTGTTTCCGCTATCGTTTCAGCCTTCACGGCTGACCAATTTGTCGTCTCCGCTAGAATCCGCATCAAAGATTCTGTCTGGCTCATTCAGCCGCCAGTGCTGGTCTCGTCTTGGCATAGCGCTCAGCAATCGCCTTGAACAACGTTTCAAAAGTTTGCAAGCCTGCGCCATTCAGAATCTTCTCCGGATCAGTTGCCATTCGCGCAAGAAATTCTCGGGCAGGTCGAGTTTTGTTGAACTCGAGACCGGCATCAACGAATGCTATTTCGAAACGCTTCACGATCCGAGGGATGTTGGTATTAAGATTCAGATTCTTGCCCTTTAACTCCTTGCGGTACGTGTGCCGCACGAGTTCCTCATAGATCGCGGGATCGACCAAGTCTTCGATATCGGCCTCCCGCGGCTGGGCGAAGGCCTCGGAAACGAAAATTAATGCGCTGTCGCGCACCAACCGGCTGGTGACCAACTCCTTCTGAGCTTCACGGCCTGCCTTCTCGTCGTCCAGCAGTACAAGGACGCTCAACTGCTGCGATGAAAGCAGAGCGACCATGTAAGAGACCTTCCCTGCCCCTCCTGCGGGGGTGATGACCATGTCCTCCGGCAACCCGGCCTTTCCGTGCGAACGAAGGTAACCGCTGACTGAGGATAGGATCCAGAAATCGGTGATGCCTTCCACCGGCAGGTTGGCGGGGCCGATGAACAGCGTCTGGGAAACATGGTAGCCCAAGGCAGCCTGAAGCGGGAACAAGGTCCGCGAATCGCCGGTCGGATCGTTGGTTACCGTCGTCCCAGCCTCTTGCGTGATGTTCACGGTCCTAACGACGCTGAGGTCGTCAGCCGGGATCATGAAAGGCGAATGGGTCGTGTAGATGATCTGATTCTCGAAGTCTTGGAGGAAGTGCCGTAACAGGTCCTCTTGCGACTTGGCATGCAGGTAGAGGCCGGGCTCATCAAGCAGGAGAATCGCCCCCTGCGCTTGGCCGCCGTCCGTGTCTGCGGCGAAGGAGATATAGAAAGAAAAGAACCAGCGGAACCCGCGGCTGCGGTCGTCTAGGTTGACCTCAACGTCATAGGTCGAGTTCGGATCCGAGATCAAGGTGTCAAGGTGTGCACCGTCGATGTTGAAGCGTACCTTGAGCGAACGGTCCTTCCAAAGGCGGCGGATCTCCTTCGAAACAAGCGCCCCGGCTCGGTTGAGCAACTGGTTACGCGTCTCGTGGTCGCCCGCCTGCCACAGCGCGTTGAGATTCTCAGCGCTGAAGTCAGCCACCTTGGCAAGTTTTTCGAAGTTCTCTTCGGCCTCGGTCAATGGTTGTCCCTCAGACCGGCGCTGCATGAATCTAGCGATGTCCTGATGCCCCTTGAGTTCGGGGAAGTCAGCGACGTAAACGAACAGAGGTAGCCAGCCAGCAACTGTGTCCCTCGCCGTCTGACAAGCCTTATCATAGCCCGTGACTGCGGCAGCCTTCTCTTCCAATCCTGCCAGAAGCTCGTCTGCGGCGTCCGAAAGAATGACATCAGCCTGTCCGAGTGCTGAGCGGAATGCCTTTGCCTTTGCTTCGACCCGCGCTGCCCAGGCTTTTACGTTGGAGACATCCTCTCCTGCTTCCTTCAACTCCTCCCAAGCGGTAGCGGACGGGCCACTCTGGTCCGCCGGGACGCGGTCAACCTCAGCGGTGATGACCGGGTCGAGCTTGCGGAAGGCTGCCTTTACATCCTTGTCCGCGACCATGGGCGCCTTCGCGCCGGGTAGACTGATCCAAAGGTGGGTTTTGCCGTAGCGGCGTCCCACGTCCACCTCGGTGACATGGCTGGCTTCCCCAAGAAGCTCCGTGAGCGTTTGCGTTTCCGTCTCGGTCAACTTCCAGCGCGAAGAGACCACCTCTGTTTCGTCGGTACATTCATCCAGACGACGGTCGCGTGGAAAGTCCTTGATGCGAGACAGCACTCTCCGGCCGCCGGGAGGATTGAGGCGATTGTGTGCGTCAAGTTCTGCAAAGAGGGGCGGCCGGTCGGGCTGGCTAAGCGGCTTCGCGAAGAGTGGTTTTCTTGTGCTCCTTGAGATCCTCCATATTGAGGTAGCGGTGGGCTTCCAGCCAGTTCTCGTGCGTCTCGACCGCCAG